>PHBF01000331.1 GCA_002841905.1 Deltaproteobacteria bacterium HGW-Deltaproteobacteria-17 | reverse complement strand
GAGCTCCGTGGTCAACCGCCGCATCCTGCAGTTGCTGGGTGCCGATCCCGAGGACATCCTGGTCGGCGGCGCGATCCTGCTCAAGGAGCGGCCCGTCATGGTCGTGGTCTGCGTCCTCGACGACGAGGTGGCCGGTCCCGACGAGCTCCAACTGCTCCAGGAGCTCTGCCAGGTCGCCGCATCGGTCGTGCTCAAGCTCGTCCGCGCCAAAAAAGCCTCCTGAAGGTGAACCCATGAGAAACACCGACGTGATCCTGCTGGTCGCGATCCTGACGATCACGGCCTGCGACACCACCCCCTACCAGCCCGAGATCCCGCCCTGTCCGCCCTGCGCCGCCGCGCGGGCGAACGCCGACGGCAAGCGCACCGCCGACCCGGCCGCGGGGGTGAAGTCCCAGGCGCCCGCCGCGGCGCCGGCCGTCATGACCGACGCCACGCTGCGTGACGCACGGGACCCCGCCGATCCCGCCGACGCGCGGCGCGCGCCGGTCACCCTTGAGGCGCTGTACGAGGTGAGGTCCGTCGGCTCCCCGAGGCTGTCCCCGGATGGCCGCTCGGTCCTCTACACCCTCTCCACACCGGATCTGAAGACGGGCAGGACCGACACCGACATATGGAAGATCAACGCCGACGGCACGTCAGCCCGGCAGATGACGCGCTTCGAGGGCGCCGACTTCTCGCCGCTGTGGGCGCCCGACGGCCGCTCGTTCTTTTTCCTGAGCGCGCGCAAGGGCGGCGTCCAGCTCTGGCGGATGCCCGTCGACGGCGGGGAGCCGGAGCGGCTCACGCAGGTGGAGTCCGGCCTGGAGTCGCCGGTCGCGTCCCCGGCCGGGACGCATGTGGCCTTCATCTCAGAGGTGGTCCCGGAGGCCGCAGGCGAGTCCGGTCGGCCGAAGGGGGAGGACGGCGGAAAGCAGAAGCCTCCCGAGCCGGCGCGCGCCGGGAGCCCGCACCGGGCCATCGTGGCCGATCATTTGTTCTACCGGCGATGGGACGCCTGGAAGGAGGGCCGCCGGCGACATGTGTTCGTGCTCGAGCTGGGCACGGGCAAGCTCACCGACCTGACGCCGGGCGACTTCGACAGCCCGGCCTTCACGCTCGGGGAGCCCGGGCTGGCGTTCTCGCCCGACGGCCGGGAGCTCGCCTTCGAGAGCAACCGCGAGCCGGATCCCGACGCCCACGCCGTGCGCAACAACACCGACGTGTTCGTCGTCCCGATCTCCGGAGGCGAGCCACGGAACCTCACCGCCTCCAACGCCGGCTTTGACGGCTCCCCGGCCTACAGTCCCGACGGGCGCCACCTGGTCTGGCGCACCCAGCCCACCCCCGGCTACGAGGCGGACCGTTTTGCCCTGCGCATGATCGACCGCGCCTCGGGCGAGGTGACCGATCTGGCCCCGGGGTTCCCGGAGTGGATCGAGGAGTTCCGATGGGTCAAGGATCGCATCGTGTTCGTGGCGCCGGTGAAGGGCCGCTTTCCGCTGTTCGAGCTCGAGGTCGCCTCCGGCAGGGTCACGCCGGTCTCCGGCGCAGGTCACGTGCGCGCCTTCGACTGCGCCCCCGACGGCACCATCGCCTTTTCCCGTTCCACCACGGGACGCCCCGCGGAGTTGTACCTCCGCCAGGCCGACGGCCAGGTCCGGGCGCTGACCGCGGTCAACCGGGACCTGCTGGACCGGTACGACTTTCGGCCGGCCAGCGAGCTCTGGATCGACGGCGCCGACGGGGCGAAGATCCACACCTTTGTGGTGCTCCCCCACGGCTACCGGAAGGGGAAGAAATATCCGCTCGTGATCAACGTGCACGGGGGTCCGCAGATGCAGTGGTCCGACAACTTCCGGGGGGACTGGCAGGTGTATCCCGGGGCCGGGGCCGTGGTCGCGTTCCCGAACCCCCACGGCAGCACCGGTTACGGGCAGCCCTTCACGGCGGCGATCTCCAAGGACTGGGGCGGCAGGGTCTATCGTGACGTGATGGCGGTGACGGACCACCTGTCGAAGCAGGACTACGTCGACGCCTCCCGCATGGCCCTGATGGGCTGGAGCTGGGGCGGCTACCTGGTCAACTGGGTCGCCGTGCATCCCCACCCCTTCGCGGCGCTCGCCTCGATGATGGGGGTGTGGGACCTGCCGTCCTTCCACGGCACCACCGAGGAACTGTGGTTCCCCGAGTGGGACCTGGGCGGCACGCCCTGGGAGGCCCCCGAGGCCTACGAGAAGTTCAACCCGGCCTCCCGGGCGGCCCGGTTGAAGGCGCCCATGCTCGTGATCACCGGCGAGAAGGACTTCCGCATCGCCTACACCCAGAGCCTGCAACTGTTCACCGCCCTGCGCCGGCAGAAAGTGCCGGCCCGCCTGGTGGTGCTCCCCGATGACGGCCACTGGCCGCACCCGGTGCGCTCGATGCCCGTGTACTATGCCGCCCACCTCGAGTGGTTCGCCACCTATTTGAAGACCGCACCGCCGGCGGTCTCCCTGTCGAAGATGCTCGGACGTTGACCTTCAGCGCAAAAATACGCTCTTGAATTTCCCGTGGTCTGTGCCATAAAGATGAGTTGCCCGAAGCTCCGGTGCACGGAGCCTCGGCGGCCGGTTCTCCGGCAGAAAGGTTGCCTATGCGCAGTATTCTCTGTTTCCTCGTGATTTCCACGCTCACCGTGGGGGGCTTCTCCGCGTGCGACGACGGTTCGTCCAAGAAGACGAACAATAATAATGTCAACAATGTGAACAATGTCACCTGCGGTGACGGCCAGATCGAGGGCGCCGAGGTCTGCGACGGCACCGCGCTGGGCACGGCCACCTGCGCCACCCAGGGGTTCGACGGCGGCGAGCTGGCCTGCGCGACCGACTGCACGGCCTTTGACACCACGGGCTGCAGCAACAACGAGAACTGCGGCAACAACACCATCGAGGACGCCGAGGTCTGCGACGGCACCGATCTGGGCACCGCCACCTGCATCAGCCAGGGGTTCGAGGGCGGCACGCTGGCCTGCGCGGCCAACTGCGGCTCCTTCGACACGTCGTCC
>PHBF01000014.1 GCA_002841905.1 Deltaproteobacteria bacterium HGW-Deltaproteobacteria-17 | reverse complement strand
GCACCACCGTGCTGCGCGACGTTCCCGCCGGCGCCCTGGTGATCAACCCGAAGACCCAGGAGCTGCGCGAGGGCTGGATCCCTCCGTACGACCGGGAACGGAAGCCGGAATGAGCCGGAAGGTCTTTTTTTTCGATTTTTCGTTTCCCTTGTTTTTTCAGCTTGACAGTTTCCGCTTTTTCTCGTAAATCCCTCGCACCCTGTTTTGACAGGGTTGTGGCGACACGGCACGGACCGTGCCTGTTGGGACGCCTTCGGGCGGGTAGCTCAGTCGGAAGAGCAATTGGTTTACACCCAATAGGTCGCAGGTTCGAACCCTGTCCCGCCCACATGACTTGGGGTGGTAGTTAAGTCGGTTATAACGCCGGCCTGTCACGCCGGAGGCCGCGGGTTCGAGTCCCGTCCACCCCGCTCAGCAATATCAACGAAATTTCAATTTCGCAATACGCCACGAAACCCGAATTGGTACAGCATTGGTACAATCGTTTGAGGTTGTGGTCTCAGCAATGAGGAGCCGGCTTCATGATGATTCGTCCTTCGCTTCTTGAAGACCAGTGCGTCTTTTTTCTGGACTTTAACATTATCATCTTTGAAATGAGTAGTAATTTCAACTAGTTCCACATCTTGTCAGATGTTCATTTGGTCGTTTAAATCCTGAAGTTAAGCAGTGCATCCGGAAACGGTCGGTCCGAAGTCACCGGTTTTCACACTCGAAAGCCTAGCGATTCCGTCGAAGGGGAAATGGGGGGTTAGTATCATAACATCGGAGAAAGGATTTTGGGTGGTCTAGATGGCTCTTTGTAACCATTAGAAAAATGGTGAGTGAGAAAAACATTTATACTTATCGTTGAACTAGTCCTCGACTGAGTCTTCGGGCTTTCGGAGAGCAACCAACGGGTATTTATGTACCATTTCCCCAGTAGATTCCTGGATCTCCTCTATTTTGCGAATCGTTGCCTCATAAATGCTGTCGAGTTCCGCGCCCTTCATATCAGCACGAGCCTCGTCGAGTACGCGCCCAGAGTATTTCTTTTTTTCCACTTCGTCGAAAATGGCGTACGTTTTACCTGGGATATTTCCTGCTGTGAGACGACCAATCACTATGAATTCAGTCGGCTCTCCCACCGTCAACTTTGCAATCACATCAGCTGCTCTCCCTGCTTCCTCGTTTGTAAATTTTACCACGAGCCCTTTCTCAGGGTTCGGAGACCCCCATTCGAGGTGGACTTCCTTCATATTTTTTTGGACACCAACGAGGAGATTCCTGTAGCGAGTGGGGAACCTGCCACGAAGACGTTTGAGGTGCTCAGTGAGACGGTCCTGGTCTCCGCTCTCCTGCAGAAGAGTAACTAACTCTTCAATTGCAGCCGATATATCAGAGTCCCCAATCACGTCGCTCGCCGTCTCGGCGTGAATCTCCATGCCAAACGAGCTGGGGAAGACCGCGACAGCTTTTAATTCCATTTTATTGATCACGCTTCTCGGGATTGATGCTGCCTTGGTTGGATTGCCCAAAATGTACTGACCGATGGCGTCAACGCAGGCTTGTAGGTTTGACAAGAAACCGCCAAGAGTGGCTGCGGAGATCTCTTCACGAGACTCTTTTAGGGGAATAAAGCGGAAAGAAAGGATATCGCGCCAGTGTTGCCGGGCGATGGTTTTTACGTCTGGTTTCTCATGCTCGATATGGACGTCTAGGCTCTCTCCTTCATCAGGTAGCTCGTTCTCTGAAATGTCAATTGATTTAATAAATTCAAAGTGGTCAGCGAAGCCGCGTGAGTCCTCGTCGAGTAGGAAAATGTACCCACCTTCAACTTTTTGGAATGCATCGCGAAGCGAGAGCACTCCCGTCAGAGCGTCGTGGAACCGAAGTCGCGACATCGGGGCAAAAAACCAGGTCTTAGTTGTGATCGACTGTCGACCAAGGACAACAAGATAGTCTTGGCTTCTCTCATCGCGACAGGAATAAAGAACTGGTTCATCAAAGAACTCGAAAACTTCGGTAATCGTAGTCCGACACAAAGGTGGAGGAAAGATCATTGTCATTCTGATATCTCACCTTCGGAAATAAAGAAAATCGGCGAAGGGTCAATTCCCTCTGGTATCCACCAAGTCCGGTGCGATTTCCCATGCCTACTTGGAGTATTCAGGGTCATACCTTCAGTCGGTGCAATTTTTCCACTGGATATTAATTGCGGCACACCCTTCACCCGTCGAAGAATGCGTTGGCAGTCGAGTATGTCATCGTAAACTGAAACTCCACAGGCTTGACACTCAGTTACCCCGAAAGGGAGAGTTTTTCCTGGGTTTCGGCTGCGCCATGGTTGAAAATCCGCAGCAGTTGGGGGGATTGTCATAACCAAACGGTAGACTGTGCAGTTGGCGGGTTTAGCACTGCAAAACGGGCAATCCGAAGGGAAAAACTTTGGCCATGAATTATCGGAAATACCATCCACTTTTTTCCTCCGAATACGACTATCCCCGAGGGTCGGATGGTTGTCAAGGCGAAGGTTTGACATGCGAAGGTTTAATTAAGAGACAACTGACCATTGAGAACTGCAAAGGTCGTGCGGCGCAGCGTGGTCAAGGAGAGATACGCACGCAGAACATGTGTTGATATGACACAATGTGCAAAAGCCCTCGAAAAAGCCTACAAATTCTCTGCAATGATGCTGAATTTCCACGTTTTCCTGTTACAAGAACTATAAGGGGCGCACTTTTCCCCTGCCTGCCTGTACCTATCCGTAGTACCGCAAAATGACCCCGCATACACCGACTCGATCCGTCCGTGGACCCCACCACGCCAACCATCCAATTCCGCATCTTCCTATGCTTCACAACCCGCAAACGTGAGCTTGCCAGTCACATCCTCTGCACCGCATCCCACCTGCACGAAAACCGAAACCCCATCACCCAGGAGTCCATCATGAACAACAACCGCAGTCCGCCGCCCAATCCCCGCCATACATTCCGCCTGTAACCCACCCTTGATCTTCAAAAACAATCAAACAAATCAAACAGAAAAGGAAACATCCATGAGCCACGATTTTGAGTCCGGATTCTTCGTTCAAACTCCTCCCTGGCATGGTCTCGGCACCGTGCTCCCCGATGCCCCGCAGACCTCACTGGAAGCTGTAACCGCTGCCGGTCTGAACTGGGAAGTGTCCAAGGAACCGATGGAAGCAGTCGTGTCCGTCAACGGAATATACCGCGCGGTCGGGGTCCCCGACCATTACGCTGTGATCCGCCGCAAGGTCGAAAACGGCATCACGCGCCTCGACTCCCTTGGCGTCGTAGGCCAGCAGTACAGGCCCATTCAGAATATCGACGCATTTTCCTTCTTCGACCGTGTCGTCCAGACCGGCATGGTCGACTACCACACCGCCGGCTCCCTCAAAGGAGGCCGCATCATCTGGGCGCTCGCCCGCATCCATGGCACCATGCGTATCGCTGGCGACGACGTCGTCGACAAGTACCTGCTGCTCACCAACAGCCACGACGGTAGCAGCCCCGTCCACATCGCCTTCACGCCGATTAGGGTCGTATGCGCCAATACCCTGGCCATGGCGCTCAAGAACGCCAGCTCCGACCGCCGTCTCTCGATCCGCCACACCGCCTGCGCCGCCGCTCGCATCCGTGATGTTGTCGAGTACCTCGCCGGCTGCAACGCCCGCTTCGACGACAGCGCCGAAGCCTATCGGTTCCTCGCGCAGCGCAGCATCCACGCCGCCGAACTCACCCGCTACCTGCTGAGCCTCTTCCCCGATCCCGAGGAAGGTGCCCTGCGCAACCGTGCCCGCGCCAACCGCGAGAAGGTCTCTGCCCGCTTCGAGCGTGGCTTCGGCACCGACCTCACCGGCGCCTCCTGGTGGCGCGCGTACAACGCCGTCGTGGAATTCATCGACCATGATCGCAATCAGAACAATGCCGATGCCCGCGTCCACAGCGCGTGGCTCGGACAAGGCATGCAGCTCAAGCAGCAGGCCCTCACCTCCGCACTGCAACTGGCCGCGTAACCTCACACACAGGAGAAAGCAACATGAACAAACCTGTCATCTACGCCATTCTCACCATCGTGGAAGTGGTCGTTTCCCTCATCCCCCCACCGAAAACCCCCAAACGTCTGCGACGCCGTCGCTGACAGAAAGGAACATCCCCATGGAACAGGAACAACTCCGCAACCATCTCGACCGAATCGGTCAGCATGTCCACGAGATCTGCAAGGAGATCGCCGAGGTGCTTATCATCGTGCACCCCACCAACAGCAACGATTCCGCGACCAACAACAGCACGCCGCTGCCCGTCGTGAACGAGACGCCAGCTCCGGCCGTCGACGAGAAAGGACGCATCTCAAGCCGCCAATTGGCCACTCTCCGCAAGCTCTGCAACGAGAAGATCGATGGCAATTGGAATTCCTTTGACGCGAGCTGCAAGGCCCGCTTCGGGAAGGCCGTCAACTACCTCAACACCAAGGAGGCCAGCGTGCTGATCTCCGAACTGATCGGAGGCTCCAATGGTCATCGCGCCTACTCCCCAAACCATTGAAGCTCTCCTTCACCTCTCTGCTTCTTCGATATCCACGCTGATGGAATGCCCCAGAGAATTCTGGCTAAAATATTGCTGTGGCCTCCAACCTCAAGATGTCAGCGCATCCCTTGTACTGGGCTCAGCAATCCATGAAGCGATCGCGTACCATTACAATTCCCTGAAGCAGTCCGGCACGGAGCCCGCGCACACCGAACTCGTCGAGGTCGCATCCGCGGCCATCGAAGCCCCGCAGAGAGCCCCGATCTCGTTCAAGAAGGGCGAGTCCCTGGACTCGCTTAAGTCGCAAGCCAGCGCGATGTTGGCGGCCTTCCTGGCCACCGGCTATCGCCCCGGTCACATCCTGGCGGTCGAGTACAAGTTCACGATACCGCTGGTCAACCCGTTCTCCGGAGAAACGCTGCCCGAGTGCCTGCTCGGCACGTTTGATCTTGTCGAAGAACGGAACGGGCATATCGTTGTGACCGACCACAAAACAGCCGCGCGCATCGACAACGAAAAGGTTGCCGCACCCGATACCCAGATGGCCCTCTACAGCTTGGCTGCCAAGACCCTCTTCGATGTCGACGATGTGTCGTTGCAGTATCAGTTCCTGACCAAGACCCGCGACCCCGCCGTCACCCTCCAGACCATCGCCCGCCACGACCAATCCCGCGAGGAGCGAGGCGCCCTAACCTTGGCCGCCAGCGCATCCACGATCATCAGCCTTGCGCTTTCTCACGACCATCCCCAGCTTGTCCTTCCCAAGCACAGGAGCTGGAGATGCGGAGGCTGTGGATATCGTAAGATCTGCGCCAGCCAGGACTGAACCCACTTATTTGAGGAGATACTGTTCGGGGGAAACCCCGAACTTTTTACGTTTTGCCTTTTCTGCTTAGCGCATATAGGCATCCGTTGACGCCCTTTCTCCTTTTTTCATTATTCTTCCGGCAATTTTCCTTCAATCTCAGGTCTTCGAATACATCCCCTGTACTTATTTCATCACAGTCATCTTCGATAGAATCACACGAAACCGTGAGCGGCAAACACAATACAAATATGATAGCAAATGCAATCCAGTAGGCGTATGTGGTTGTTTTCATTTGAACGAACCAATTCCTTTCAACGTGAATAACCAATATTAGCTGAGTACAAACAATAACATGTACCACCAATCAAGAAAATATAAAAACAATTCTAGTACAATATAAAGAGTGGTCAAGTGGAAAATTGTATACACAGGAGCAAAGTTTTCCGGTCAGTTGACCTTGAAACTGAGATTGGTGTGGAAACGACAACGTCAGGGAAGACTTGACGAAACCGAACGGAACGGTGGTTTTTGGCGCGCGTCAATCGGACTGCAATGGGAGCCCTGAGATGCGGTGGTCCTCGTTCCAGGCCGCGTTGCACACGAGCGTCAGCATTCGCCACCAGGCGTATATCGCGTGAGGTGTGTAGCATTCCGCGACACCAAGGAGTCCGTGAGCCACATTGTTGCGGAGATTGGGACCCCGAGGGTCGCAGAAGAGCGCCCTTAACTCGAAGGCCAGGTCCTGCCCCAAGTGGGTGTCTGCCTTGGGGAGCCTTAGTAACGACGCCAGTCCCTTTTCCGTCTCGGTACCGTCGTCGTTCAAAGTCGTGGTCGTTTCGCCGGCGTTTTTCAGGTGGATCCTTACCATGTGTTCCACTTGGGGAACCAGCAGATGGATAGCCGTGATGAAGTCTTGCTGGAAGCCGTAGTGAAAGACCTTCCCGAGAGCCAACTCCCGGCTTTTTGGTACGATGGGGGACCGCTGCGCGATCTCCGTGAAGTACGCTTCCTGAAGAGCATGCTCTTGCCGGATGACTTCCATGGCCGGGCGGAGCTTCGCCTCCACAACTAAGGAAACGAAAATTCCGTACTGAAAAAGCATTTCACCGCTGACGAGGTCTTCCTGCTCCGATCCAGGGCGGCACAGGTTCCCTCCCGGGGTCGAGGCCACCACGCGGCCGTCCGGACTGAAAATGGTTTCTGTCGCCATCGAGAGCCAGGGATTCTGTTCCGGAATGTCGGCTAGAAACAAGCCAGTTCGAGTCCAGGAGGGGAAACTGGTGAAGACTCTGAGCGCCTCCTGAAACGGCTTCCCGCCGACGGCCCTTGTCGCGGCCTGCACTTCTTCCGTGAGGTCCACGGCTGGGAGCTGGACCCGTTCCAGGCTCTGAACAGTCTGCTGTCCTGCGGCCGACAGCCCCAGTCGCAGTTCCTGGAGGCGTTCTTCCACCTGGTACTTTTCTCGAAAGTCATTGGGAATATCCCGATACGCCTCGATGGCGTTCCCGAACTTGATCACTGCCAGCAAAGCGCTGTTAGGGCCAGCGGACAAGCATTTCTCTGCCTCGACTGCCAGGGACACAGCGATCCTGACCTGCATCTCGATTTTCTCTTTGGTTTGTTTCCCGGCATGAAACCATGCCATGGCCTCGTGGTAGTACTGTTGGGCGCTTGCCTGGTCACCCGCGTCCCGGAACCCGTCGCCGAACTCTTTCAACTTCTTCGTGATCTGGGAACGCTTGGCTTTGCCGAGATCGAGATCACGAAGTAACTCGGCCATCCTGATGGCGAAGAACTTCTCCTCGATCCCGGCGGCTTCAAACGCGGAAAGGATCGTCACCTCTAGTTCGCGGAACCGTCCCCCGTCTCCCTTCTTGAACATCCATGCCAGGCGAAGACCCCTCGTCCAGCATTCACGTCCACCTCGATGCCAGGTCTCTGCATCCAGAGGGAGCCGGCGGTAGGAGTCGATGGCCAGCTCTGCAAACCGTTTCTTATCCTGAGAGGATCTGAAGTGCACAAGGTCAGCCAGGCGGGCCTTCACCCAAGGCTCCTCCATCTCTGCTACGATCAGCGAGAAAAGTGAGATGTCGTCGCCATGGAAATCTTCTGGGACAGCCGAACGCGTTTCCTGGCTGATCCATACAGGTAAAAAAGGGTTTTCCGGATTCCTTGGGTTGAGCCTCATCGAACAAGCAGCACCCAGCAACGCCAGGATCTTGGCATGCTCAAGTCGGCCTTCTCCGGCGGCTTGTTCGCTGGCTTTGTGGAAGACCACATAGGGAGACTCAGTCGCAATCCGTGGTTTGCTGACCAGAATTTCCCTCCAGCCACACGACCGGAAATCATTGATGCTCACGTGGAGGTCAACTTGGAATTGGTCGGTCATCAATTCACCTTTACGGCAATCGCTCCAACCGTATCAGGGCAATTTCGGAGCATTTATTATTATTGAAAAATGAAGATCTACAGGAAAAGTTCTTTCTGCGTTCCTGACTGCTCTGTCCTTTCGTTCGGGTCGCACCTCGATTTCATTCGCATGCGTATGGTATCGCGATGAACTGCATGTTGACAAGTACACAGTTACACCATGAAGCAGGCCATCGAGGAGGGCTTCATCCTCGACGTGCTCAAGACGTACACGCCGGTGGACAGTTACTACAAGCTCGTGAAGAAGATCGAGGACGACCCGGAGTTCGACGCGAAGAAGGCGAAGAAGAAGCTGCGCCGGTATGTGGAGAGCCACGACCACGCCATCCGACTCAAGGCGGAGATCATGGTGGACCACTTCCATGAGCAGGTCATGTCGGTCGGCAAGATCGGCGGCCAGGCGCGCGCCATGGTCGTCACCAGTGGCATCGAGCGTGCCATCCAGTACTACCACGCCTTTCGTGCGTACCTGGCGGAACGCAAGAGCCCCTATGAGGCCATCGTGGCGTTCTCGGGGGAACACGAGTTCGACGGCGTCTTGGTGAGCGAGGTCACCCTGAACGGCTTCCCCAGCAGCGAGATCGCCACGAAGATCCAGCAGGACCCATTCCGCTTCCTGATCTGCGCGGACAAGTTCCAGACGGGCTACGACGAGCCGCTGCTCCACACGATGTACGTGGACAAGGCGCTCTCGGGGGTGAAGGCGGCGCTGTCACGCCTGAACCGCTCGCACCCGGACAAGACGGACTGCTTCGTGCTCGACTTCCAGAACAACCTGGAGACGATCACGTACGCCTTCCAGGACTACTACCGCACGACGCTCCTGGCCGAGGAGACCGACCCCAACAAGCTGCACGACCTGAAGAAGGCCCTGGACGAAGCCCAGGTGTACACGCCGGAGGAGGTTCAGCAACTGGTGGAGACCTTCCTCGGCGACACGGACCGCGAGAAGCTCGATCCCATCCTCGATGCGGTCGCGGCCGTGTACGTCTTCCGACTCGACGAAGACGGCCAGGTGGACTTCAAGGCCAAGGCGAAGGTCTTCTGTCGCACGTACAACTTCCTCTCCTCGGTGATCCCCTACAACAACGCCGACTGGGAGAGGCTGTCCATCTTCCTCGAACTGCTGCTGCCCAAGCTCCCCAAGCCCCGTGAAGAGGACCTCGCCGCGGGCATCGTCGACGCCATCAACATGGACAGTTACCGCGTCGAGAAACGCGCGGCGATGAAGATCGCCCTGTCCGACGACGAGACCGAGATCGCCCCGTTACCGGTCGAGGCGGCCGGTAAGACGTTTCAGCCGGAGCTCGACCGCCTGAGCAACATCCTGCGCAGCTTCAACGAGCACTTCGGCACCCTGTTCACCGACACGGACCGCGTGGCCCAGCGCATCCGCGACGACATCGCACCGAAGGTCGCCGCCGACGAGTCCTACCGCAACGCCCAGGAGAACACGCCTCACACGGCACGCCTGGCCCACGACCAGGCCCTGGGCAAGGTCATGCAGATCCTCCTGATGGACGACACCCAGGTGTACAAGCAGTTCATGGAGAAAGAGAGCTTCCGCCGCTTCGTGAGCGACATGGTGTACGAGTTGACGAACACCGCCGGGAAGTGACCTCTTTTACTATTGTCTCTCCCCGGGGGTGTTCAATCCGGTAACCCCGTTGAAATCGCCTGCGGTTCCGGCCCGACTCACGCCGCCATTTTCCGGAACGAGCGCTCACAAGTCTCAAAATCCCACCTTCGCTGTCGGGCAGGCGAACTGATAGGCCAAGCGTCGTTTTGGCGCAACTGCGAAATGCGGTTTCGAAAGTCTCGAAAAGGGGGGGGGAGCAGTTTTTTCGGAAAATTTCAGCCCGCGACTTGACCGTTTCAGAAGGAGTGTCATGTTATCGGACGGCTTCAGGAGGCCCACGTTGACGATGACGATATTGAGGAAGAAATCGGAAAACTGCAGAAAAAGCTGCTGGGCATTTCTGTTCCGGCGCTCATTCTGGAAGAAACATTCCGATTTAGTTCCAACCAGCAACAATCCGTATCCAACGCGTGCGTTGCCCACATGGAAGCAAAACCTTTTAGAAGACGAAGGCACTAGCCCAACAGACCGCGGCAACATGGCCTATGAATGGTACGGAGAACTCAGTAAACGTCAAAAAAACAAGCAACTGTACGACGAGACGATTCGCCGTTATTTTACACCCACTCTGACGTCCTCGATGCAGCGGGTCTGCATCAGGATCTCACGTCCGCGTGAACGCCGCTCGGTACCGGTCCGATCCCAGAATAGCACGAGGAGCAGCGGCGATCCGCCTGGCCCACCAGGAGGCTCAGGGGACGACCCTGACCCAGACGACCCACCAACAAGAAATCACAGTATTGAACGACTGACGTCGTCCGTGGATTGCTACGGCCAACGGCGCCAGTTCACATCGCCGAAATTAAACAAAAGACACACACAGGAGGAAAAGTCATGCGTACACCTACGTATCTGGACTCGTCGTGACCATGGGGGACGTACCGTACATAACACGGGTCAAAAAATATCATTCAATGTGTCAAACACAAATATTCCAAACTCAAAATCTGAAAGGTAGATGATAACATGAATAAGAAATCCGTTGATGCCCTTAGAAATATCGCCGATGAGGCGATCAAACCCAAAACGCAGCTTTCGAGAAAGGCGCGTAGTACACTCAGCCCGCCAAAGGAGGGCGCGGCCGACAAAACCCGCAAGCGTCCCAGGAAACATGGGGCGGTCCGGCCCGATGACATGGCCACTGCCCAACTGGCCGCGGCGGCGCTCCAAGAGGAAAGCACCCAGGCTCAAGTTGAGTCGGCGCAGACACCTGAGAACAACGCCATTGTCCAATTCGTCATCGAAAAGGCCGAGGTCCCTGAGGTGCCTGAATCGCAGGTGGCTCAAAGTACCCATGATGCCGAGACCGCGGTCAAAGACAAAGAAGAAACGGTGGCTGACGAGGAAGTGGAAGAACCGGTTGAACCCGGGATGTCCGAAGAGGAACTCCATGAACTGGTACACCAGATCGGCCCCGCACTCAGTCCGTCGCGTAGGAACAAAAAAATCGGTGTCGTGCTCCGTGGTCTTGTTCTGCATGGTCCGGCTGTCAAGAAGGCAATCCTGGCGGAACTGGAAAGCCATCTGGGGGTGGCCAGCAACCCGATGAGGAAGCTTTTAGCGCAGTACGAGAACGAGGCTTTTGTGGCGAAGATTATTCATGCCACTCCTGACAAGGAGGAGCAGGCTCTCGCGGTGGCGGAGGGTCTCACGGAACGATACGTCATCTGGTCTATCAATCTCCTGACAGGTGGGTTGAATAAAGCGAGCTTCGCAGTCTGGTATGAAGAGGAATGGCATTTACTTTCGCCACAGGAGATGATTGTGACGATGGGGCTGGCCAACCTCAAAGCGAAGCCGGCCAAAGAAATTTTATACTTTATCTCGACCATGGCGCCTGTGCAGGGACCGCCCGCATCTGGGGAGGTCGGCTTCTGTGTCGGGCTCTTGAACGGCCGCTTCGATTTCGCCACCGGCCAGCTGCACGGCGCATGCCCCGAGGGCAAGCTGCTGAACCGACTGGGGCGTCGATACCTGCTGCCGCATGAACGTGTTCCCGCGATCGAGAACAACTTCTACCGAATGCTCGACGTGTATGCGCCGGGCGTCTCCAGGATGGTCAAGCAGAGCTTGTTGCCCCGTATCATCGCGCCGTGGCCGGGTGGAAAACACATCTACCTGGTCGGCACCCCAGGTACGGGAAAGAGCGTACTCATCGCGATGTGTCGCTGTCTTGTGGATAGCCAAGTCAGCAGCATCGTAGGAAAGCGCAAGTCTGACTCGCACGCGACCACCAGGTTGGATAATGCCTTCTTCAACTTCACCTCTGAGGCGAAGCGAGTGCCCATCAAGAACTTGGAGCGCTGGAAGGATGAGGCGGATCGGGAGATCTTCGAGGTCAATCCGAAAGGAAAATCTGGTTATATGGCCCGCTACATGTGTACGTCCATCGCTGCCGCAAATCTGCTTCCGCCGCTCCCGGTGTTCGGCTCCGAGATGTGGCGTCGGATCTTGGTCATCCCGTTTTTGCGTCGCATAATGGGCGTCGCCGGGTTGGGGGACGATAAAATCAGTATCCTGATCTCCAAGCTTACCGAGGAGGAACTCGATTCGGTTTGGTCTGATGCGGCCGACATCGCCGCGAAATGCGGCCCCAACGGTGTGTATCCGGGGGACCCCTCGGATAAAGAAACTGAGAGCATGTATGCTGAGTTAACTGAACCCCTCCGCATCTTCATGCAGGGCATGATCAAGTGGAACGATGCCGGCGGGAAGCTCCTGGTCAGTGAAATTCTGGAGCGATATCGGTCCAGCGAGTACGCCGTTATCGATCAGGCCGCAGGCCTGAAGGACGAGCGCAAGGATCGCGTGCTCCAAGAACTGGTACTACAGATCGGTGTCAGCATGGGAGGAATCCCGAGCCGGCAACGAACCGAATCCTGCCACAAAGGCCGCCAGGCGCTCGCGGGGCTGTCCTGGGGAAATTCTACGGTGATTGCCAGTGATACCCTCAATGATTTCATGATCATTCCGGAGGACTTGGACGAATATCAGGAACCTGCATCTCCCGCACCTGCGGAAGTCCAGTAGAAAGGCGTTGCGCCCGCT
This sequence comes from Deltaproteobacteria bacterium HGW-Deltaproteobacteria-17, assembly GCA_002841905.1. Lineage (GTDB taxonomy): Bacteria > Myxococcota_A > Polyangia > HGW-17 > HGW-17 > HGW-17. The sequence goes on along the minus strand of PHBF01000014.1, from coordinate 6,157 downwards.
CATAGGCGCGATGTTTCTTTGATTCAGGCTGAAAATGCCTCCGAGACCCCGTTTCATGGTGAAGTGCCCGTCGAGAAATCGGCACGAGTAAGTGAGTGTCCGGGGACAATCCCCCTCGACTCAATTTCCATCACAGAAATGTTGAAAGAAAACGCCCCTCGTAGGCAATTCCCTTGATTGGCAAAGGTGGATCCCCGCCTCTTTCCCGGCCCCGTAATCGGCTCGAAAACCCGGGCGGGCCAAATGATCTCTCTTGGCTACCTATATTTGCTGTATTGACATTTTATTTGCGTTGTTGTGTTCTTTTTCATTGCATGTTGCGAAGGTTCGTTGTATATTAACAACGATCGATGACTTGCTTTGTAATAGGCCATCGTGATGGAGGTCGAATTGCTACGTACTACGGAACACAACATGAATCACATACGATCTGCACATGGCTGCCCGGTTGGCTGGTGCACTTGTGTCGCATTAAACCACAACCTTATATATAAGACAGGACGTATGCGCGGCGGCGTGACCCAGGATACGGTGCGGCTGGCTGGAGCCAAGAAGATCGCGACCATCGGCAGGATGTTCCAGCGGGGGTTCCGCCTGGCCTCCGTCAAGAAGTTGCTCGTCCGGACGATAACGGAGATCCGGGACCAGATCGTCTGTCGTGATGGACTGCCGCGCGAGGACGTCGAACTCGGATTCTTCGAGTACGACATCAAATGCCAGCTCGAACAGTCGTTGAAGAGCATCAGGTCCCAGGGTGTCCACGCCCGCAGCTTCCGCCGTGTTCCGGCGATCCGGGTCTCTCCCATTCGCAGGGTCCCACGCGGCCGTGAACACCGCGCAGCGCAGTCTACTCCCACGTCCACCACGGCCAGCTCCGGTGATTCACCAGGTCCATCAGACCCAGACCCAGCGCCCGGACCTGCCGGGCATGATCGAACAGTAGAATCAAAAAATCAAAACCAAGGGGGGCTGTCATGAGAACCCCCCAAGAAATCCTGCGAGGGTATCTCCAGCGGCGCTGGCAACTCGTGTTGCTGGCCGGGTATCATCCTCGGTACAATTCCAGGCGTGACTATCAGGCCGGCAAGGCACCCGTGCAGACCGGATGGCCGCGGCTGCGCCCGAGCCTCGACGAGGCCCTTGCATGGCACATCGCCGGCGGCTGGATCGGCCTTGTGGTGCCTTCCGGTTGTGTGGCGCTGGATATCGACACCCCATCGGGCATCGCCTGGTTCGAACGAAACCTGAACCCCGCATGGTCCGTCCAGAAGACGCCCAACGGTGTTCACCTGCTGGTCGCTCTCAACGATGTCGAAGGCATCACCGGCGCGACTCACATGTGCAACGCCGGCTTCAAGATCACGTATCGTACGGACAGGAACATGATCGCCGTGGCACCAAGTCCCGGCCGCGAGTGGCTTTCCCTTCACGACGTGTTGGTGCCAATCCCCTACGAACTGCAGCCGGAACCGCGCATGTACGCGATACCGGCATCGGCGACGGTAGGGGCAGCGGTCACGGCGTCGGGTGCACCGTCGCATCAGGTGGATTGCACGCTTCGTGCCATCCGCAAGTTGTTCATGGCACCCGTCGGAGAGAAGCACTTCGGCCGGCTCAACGGCGGTCTCCTGCTGGGTGGTCTCATCGGTGCCGGTAGCCTCGCACAGGACGATCCCCTCGTGCCGGAACTGATCTCGGTGGGGGTCGAAAACAGCAACACGCCATACAAGGCAGAGAAGACGATTTGGTGGGGGATCGAACGCGGAATGCAGCGCCCGATCGGCCAGAACCAGGAAGGAAGTGGGCGATGAGCCAGAACATCACAGAAGCGGATATGTTGAATAAATTCAAACAGATCCCGCAGGGATTGGATGCCGATGCGCTGGTCAAGCAGACCAATCCCCTTCTCAGGGACATGATCCTCGGCAACGTCGATCCGATCGTCTGTAACTCCGTGCTGGAGCAGGCCGCCGGCCACCTAAAGATCAAGAAGAGCCTGCTGTTCAAGCAATTCACGGCGGTGCAGAAGTCGTTGAAGCAGCAACTGGTGGCGGCGGACCCAGCCGTTGAAAAGGCAGACCTGTTCGTTAAGACGTACATCGTCTGGGCCACGGCGACCTTCGCGGAGAAGGGCGATCGTCCCATCTTTTACGTGGCCGTCTACGATCCGCAATCGCACTGGGAGGAGCGTTCCGAGCAGGCCCTGCTGGTCATGGCGGGACTCGATGCGGAAGCCGATCGCGCCTTCAACAACCGCTTCCTGTACGCGCTAAGTCTACGTGCACAAGTGCAGGGGCCTCCGACGGAGGCATCCTCCGTGAACAGCAAGATGATGAACCTGCGCAATGGGGTCTACGACGCCAACACAGGTACGATGGAGCCATGGGCGCCTGAGATGAAGTTGCTTGGGGCGCTGCGCTGCGCCTACCTGCATCAGAAGGATCCCCTTCGTATCCCGGTCCACAAGAACCGCTTGCACAAGTTCCTCAAGCGGTACGGCAGCGATGTGTACCATCGCCTGGTCTACTGGGTATTTCCCCGCGTCTTCCTGCCAGGCCCCGGCGGCTCCTTCATTTGCCTGATCGGACTCCCTGGTTGCGGGAAAACGACCCTCATGGAGCAGGTGGTCGGGCGCATTGTCGGACCGCCCGCCAGGATCACCCTGGAGCAGATCGAGAAGAACAGTCACGAGATGATTACGTGGCTGGAGACCTACTGGAATTTCTTCGACGAGATGTCTTCAGGGGGCCTGAAAGGCTGCGAGATCATTAAACTAATCGCGACCCAGACGATGATCACGATTGACCCGAAGTTCCGCGCGCTCATGACGGTGCGCTGTGTCACGACCGCCGTTTTCGGTGCGAATCAAATGATGTGGATCCCCGATGTGGACGGCGCCATTTTCGACCGTCTGCTGATTGTCTACTTCACCAAGCGGTTCCGCGACACCGGCACAGAGATCGAAAACCTGGGGGCCTTCCTCGATACGATTCCGCAGGACCATTGGGACTCGTTTTTCTCTGACATCCTGGATATCGCCCTAGAAGGAAAAAACATGAAACCACCCCGTGGAGCGATGGAACAACAATACAAGTTGCTGCGTGACCGACTCTTCATCTTCATGACCACGACGATCCGTGATGCCCCGGGCAACACCCTGCGCGTCAGTGCGATTCCCACCGCCTACATGGAGGAACACCGTCGCATCGAAAAGTGCGCTGAGCGTAACCATAAGACCATCGAGCCGGAGCCTCGCATGTCGGGCTCCCTGTACGATGCCACAATGCAGTACTGCCGGTTCCTTGGGCTCGATCTCTACCAGGACAGTCACGACAAGTGCTGGTATGTGCGCGGGGTCGACTTTCGGTCCGAAGACTCATCCGCAACGTCGATCCCCCAAATACCCATTGAATTTCCTAAGAATTTCAGTTTCTCCGGATTTTCGAAGAAAAAGCTATCTGCACAAATGCGGTCACTGAAACCATTGAAATATCAGGGGATTTTACCCTCGTTGCGGATAACTCCTGCGCTTTTGAGTATATTAAGTAGAGAAGAAAAAAATAAAAAAAGAAGAAAAAATATTTTTTCCTCTAATAGAAAGGATAGCGCGGAAAGCGCAGGACCTGTCCGCCACACGACTGAAAAACACTGTGAGATCAACGATCTGCAGCCCTTGTCGAGTGCGGATGACCAGGTGCAGTTTGCCATCGCTCTCGTGCAGTCGCCGACATTTTCAGGGTCGAGTCCGCGGGTCGATTCCTGGCCTTACTGCCATGTCGATCTGGTGCGTCACGTTCAACGCTGCACGGCCAGACTGACCCAGTTTTGTCGTGAGCTTCTGGCACGATTGCAGCAGGAAAAATGTGTTCACCTTCGTCAGTGCCGCAACCTGATCCCGGAAGACCTTCGCGGCCATCTGCCGCACCTCATCATGCAACTGGAACGCCAGGGACTCCTTCGCTGGGAAGCCCCGATGTGCGTCTGGATCGAATCACCGGAAGTTGTTGATAACAGACAACTTTGTAACCGCCCGGAAGGGCAAGGAGTCCTGTCATGAAAGACGTCAAGTATCCCCCCGAAACCAGTAACCCCCAACCCACCATCTCGCCGGCGGACATCAACAGTTGGCCAGACCTGCTCAACGTCGAGCAACTGACGCAGGCACTCGGGCTACGCAGCCGGATGGTCGTCTACCGAATGATCGAGGGCGGCAAGCTCAAGGGCAAGCGGGTAGGGAAGTCGTACGTGTTCACGAAAACCCAGGTTCTGCAATGGCTGCAGACCGCATAGGAAGGAGAATTTCGATGAGTGAAAACGGTAATAATTCTAAACACATATCTCGGTTGGACGCCGAGTGTATGGGGTATGCCAGGGAGGTTCTCCGAGACCTCGATATCCCCTGGACGGATGATTGGGAGACTTTCTTCAGCCTGCATGTGCACTTCGTTCCGGACCGCCACATGGAACCCCGCGAATTTCAGGCCTCGGCGATGTCATCGATCTGGAAGTACGACCTGGATACGGATACGGCGATTCTTAACGCCAAGCTCCTTGATGGCAGGGGTAACCTTTTCTATCGCAGCCTACTCGAAACGACTGCGTTTCGTTGGGCCCACCTGACCTACTACGATATCGCCAGCAACTACGTGATCGAGGATTGCGACGACGACCTAGAGCTCGCTCACCGGCGCCAGGAGATCCTCGATGCGCTGAAAAGCAAACTCGGGAAAGGTCACACCAAAGAGACCACCATCACCGACTATCTGCGTCACCATTCGTGGGAGTTCCAATGGTTGGATCCCACTGTCAATTTCATTTGGAAGAGTCACAAACTGGCACGTCAGGAGATGACGAAGGAGGACCTATGAACACACCTGCAGAAATCTTTCCACCCCTGCTGACCGAGAAACAGGCCTGTGTCTACCTGGGGCTGTCTCGAACCAGCCTGTACCGCATGCGCACCCTTGGGCAACTCCCATACGTGAACCTGGCGCGTGAGGGCAAGCCGATCATCCGCTTCCGTCGCATCGATCTCGACAACTGGATCACCGCCGGCCTGAAGAACCCCCTGGCCTCCGCCTGACCCCGTGGTCATGTATCCAAGGCCGTAGGCGCTGAAAATCATTGATCTATAAGGAAAATGCCTACGAAGCAGTGAAATGGATGCAATAGTTTCTTCGAATCTATTTCGTCGTCGAAACCGTACAAAAAAACCTGTAGAAAAAATAAATGGGGTCAACTGCTGTAAATCATTACAGAAAATTGTGGCCAATGAAGCCTGTCATCCAAGTAAGGATCGAGTGGGAGCGTTCATTCGGGCAAAAAGGGTACGTTTACCGGGCATTTTTCCTTGATCTAGCTAAGAACCAAAGAAAACGAAAAAATGATCTTGTATGGGCGGAGTGTTTCCTGATAAGGGGGGTACTCAACAGCGGGGCCAACCGCAGGTGAAAGGAAAAACGAGATGCGTGTACGGATGATCGGGATCATGGCAGTGATGGTTATGCTGGGTTTGGGCTGCGACGACGACATCAGCAAGAAGACTGAAGCGGGGACGCACGGTGGACCGTGCCTCGAAGGCAACCTCTGCAACGAGGGCCTGGAGTGTGCGCTGGCCAAGTGCTGGCTGCCCGAGGAGCTCGGAGTGGTGGGCAACCCCTGCCGGTCGGATCAGACCTGCGATGGCGAGCTGGTGTGTGACGCCGGCGGCATCTGTCGCGAAGCGGGCGAGGTGGGCACCCTGGGCAACCCCTGCCGCACCGACGGCACCTGCGATGCGCAGCTGGTGTGTGACGAGAACGTGTGCCACACCGACGCGGACGAGGACGGCATCCCGGTGGAACGTGACTGCGACGACACCGACGAGACGATCGTGCCCGACGTGGTGGTGGACTGCCAGAGCGCGTGCAACCTGGGCGTGAAGGTGTGCAACGCCAATGGCTCATGGAGCGCGTGCACGGCCGATGAGAACTGCGACTGCGAGACCCCCGGCGACATGCGCGAGGTCCCCTGCGGCAACTGCGGCTGGGCCTACCAGCGCTGCGGCACGGACTTCATCTGGGAGCTGCCCATGGAGTGCCAGGACCAGGGCGAGTGCCGCGAAGGCAGCGAGGCGACCGAGGAGTGTGGCTTCTGCGGCACGCGGACGCGGCTGTGC
>PHBF01000330.1 GCA_002841905.1 Deltaproteobacteria bacterium HGW-Deltaproteobacteria-17 | reverse complement strand
TTTCTGCCGCGGAACACGCGGAGAACGCAGAAAAGGGAAGAAGAGGGATGGACAAGGCCTCCGCGTGTTCCGCGATGAAACTCTTCCTGGTTCTTTCTTCCAGCGATGCCGATCTCTGCGGTGGTCCCCACGGGTGTCCTCCGATGTGACCATTAGAACGAATACCGGCCGGAACTCAAGCCCCTAATCCGAAAAACTCGCCGGAGACTGCAGAAGATCGAAGAGGTTCTGCCCCAGGATCCGATCGCGATCGGCAGCGGTCAGGTCCTCGATCCGCCGGATCTTTTCGATGTTGCGGCGCAGGTTGTCCCGGCCATAGGGGGTGTCCGAGCCGAGCAGCACATGATCGGATCCGGCGTGCCTGACGGCGGTGCGGATCTGCCGCACGCTGACCAGATCCGGCGGGGAGATGTCGAAGAACAGGTTGTCCAGCGGGCGTTGTCTCGCCATGACGTCCACGTCGATGCAGTGCGCCAGCACGAAGTTCGTCTGGGGATGCGCCCGGACGGTCTGGTAATAGGCGGCCACGTCGCGGGCACGATACAGATGGGCGAACAGGGGCAGCCCGCGGCGGCCGCACCAGGAGGCGACCTCGTGCACCAGGGGCCCGGCGGGATCGAACGCGGTCCAGCACTGGTGCATCTTGACCATGGAGAACCGCCACCGGCTGTGATCGCGCTCCAGTTGCAGCAATGGATCCGGTCCTTCCGTGTCGAGCCAGTAGCACTGCAGGATCCGGTCCGGGGCGGCCAGATGGAGGTCATGCACCTGCACGTTCCCCTCGTTGAGCTTCCTGGCCATCCCCTTGACCACGACGGCGAACTTCACCAGTTTGTTTACCGGATACATCCACACCGGTCCGGGAAAGCGGCCCGCCAGGTCCGGAACCCGGTAGGTGCGTGAACTCCCGGGCTCGGCCGGGGAGAGCACCACCATGCTCGCGCCGACCGCGTCGAGCCTGGACAGGATTTGATCGGCGTGGAGGAATTCCCCGCAGGCATGGGCATGTCCGTCAATAATCATATAAACAATCCTCCGTCCTTCAGGGTATCGGCTCAATCAGCAAATACGAGAGGAAGGTGTAGGCGAACTCACCGGTGAGCGCGCTCTGTCCCCCCATGACCACGCTCAGGGATCCATCGGCCAGCTCCACCTCGATGGAGCGTTCGAAGGTCCGCTGGTCGTCGGTCGTCGGCTCGTCCTCGATGACCCAGGCTCCTTCGACCATGACCCGGTGCGGATCGTTTGGATACGCCCGCGCCGGTCTGCCCGCACCGACGGTCACCCGGTAGTGGCCGTTCTCCAGGGAAAACTCGAACAGGTTCTCTCGACCGTAGTCGTCATAGACATAGGAACGCAGCGCCTCGGACACCCCGGCGACGTCATCGTAGCCGGTAAGAGTGATGCCCGGATTCCCGACGAACTCGCCGTACCAGCCCAGGCCGGCCTCCGCGTCGAACGCGGTCCAGCCGACCTTCTCGCACGGGACGCCTCCGAGCTCCACCGCCTGGGCCGGCGAACCCGCCGGATCCTGGAAGTTCACGCAGTAGGGGCCGCGGGGCCGGTCGCCGGGCTTCGACAGGACCGGCGGCTCGGCGCGGGTGCCCTCGATGTAGCGGCCCAGCTCGTGCCGGACGGTCATGAAGGCGTCCGGATCCCTGGTCCATGAGGTAGGCGAGGCCGCCACGGAACGGGCCGTCACGTCGGCGGGCGTGTCCACGTCCACGGCGGGACCGCTGCCCCCGGCGGCCAACCGCAGATACTCGAAGTCCTCGGAACCCTCACGGAACAGGTGGGCCATGTACGTCGCCCGAGGGCCGTCAAAGAAGCGGCCGAAGTCATAGTAGGCCCAGCCGGTGGCCCGCTGGGTCCAGGACACCCAGGGGATGATCCGCATGTGCATGCCGTCGGCGTCGGTGCGCGTGGGGTTGAAGTACGGATCCGGGTCGTGGTCGAGGGTGTAGATCCACAGGCTCGCGCCCTGCCGGAGCGCCTCGGCTGCGTACAGGGGCTCCAGCGCCCGGATGTGCGCGATCCACAGGTCGTACATGCAGGCGCCGTCGGCGTGCTCGGCGATCTCCGGCTTGGGCTCCTCGCTCACGGCGATCCGCAGCCCCGGGGCGGCTGCCCTGGCCATGCGGCACAGGTGGGCGGCCAGATCGTAATCGGCCTGATCCTGCGGCTCGTTCTGGACGTACCAGTAGCCCCGGGAGAGCAGCCCGGTGGCCTCGAGGTAGCCCTCGAGCCCGGTCAGGAACGCGCTCCACTGCTGGTTGTAGGCCGCCGAACCGAGGTGATCACCGCGGGACTCCCCGCAGAAGGTATCCGGACGGGGCGTGGAGTTGTCGACGAACTGGAAGAACATGGAGTTGGGAAAGCCGACGCCGTTCCATCCCTCGCCCAGCATGTACTTGGGCGCCAGCGTGCCCACGGCGTAGGCGGGATTCTCGTCGGGCTCGTCATAGAACGCCTCGCAGCGCCGGGGATTGGCCTCGGAGTCCCAGGTGATCCGGTACGTCAGGCCCGAAGGCCAGGCCACGGAAGCCGGGGTCATGCGAAGTTCGAAAAGTCGATTCTTGACGGTCTCCTCGGTCTCTCCGTCGCCGATGAGGTCCGCGACCGACAGGTAGAGGAGCGATTCATAATGAATCTCAGGGGGCAGCTCGAAGTCGAAAACATACAGCCGGAGCGGCACGGTCAGGACCTCACCGGCCACGCTCAACTCCAGCTGCAGGGTCCGCTCCCCGGCGGGGGCGTCTGCGGCCACCGTGAGCACGAACCAGAGCACGAGCGGGGTCCCGGAGGCGCCGGTGGCCGGCTGGTTCCAGGGCAGCGGGCGCAGCGTCTGCAGGCGCCCGTCGACAAAACCCCCGGACAACAGTTCCACCGATGCCAGCGCCGCGTCCGACAACGGCGCAAGGGACACGGCTCCGGCGCCCGGGTCCACGATCAACTGCACGATCTCCCGCTCGCCGCGGGCGGCCGAGGCGAACAACCCGCTGCGGGCCTCCACCGGCGCCCGGTCCAGGGCACGGACCCGC
>PHBF01000329.1 GCA_002841905.1 Deltaproteobacteria bacterium HGW-Deltaproteobacteria-17 | reverse complement strand
TGCCGAGCAGGTAGCGCCATCTTATGCGTTCCTGCGTAACGGACACCCAGGGCCGGAAGAAGGCGAGCACCAGGGCCGTGACGGCAACGGGCACGATGCCCAGGGCGAAAACCCCCAGGCCCAGCGTCTCGTTGAAGCTGTAGAGAATCTGGCCGCCGATAGCGACGGCGCCGGCCGCCAGCACGTATGGGAGCAGGGACGCGGCCTTGACGCGCCCGCGCTCGACTACCGAGCCGGTTCGCTCCAGGCCGCCGTGTTCTTCCCCCAGCCGGGGACCCTCCCCCTGCGTCTCCATCGTTTCAGTATCCACCTATAGGGTCTCCACGAAAGCCCGGATGCGTTCTTCCGCCTGGGCTTTGCTGTACTGGCGAGAATCCGTATGGTCGGCCTCGAGTATCAGTACCGGCAATCCCGTCCTCTCGGTGAAAGCGCGAGCGTTGTCGTACTGTCCCAACGAATAGGGCTTGCAGCTACGGTTGGAGTGCATGATCATCCCGTCCGCCTGGTATCGCCGCGCCAGCGAGACCGCTTTATCCACCATGCGCTCGAGGTTGATGTTGAGGAAGATATCCGTGTAGGCCTCCGCGAAGCTGCGGATGGGCCGGTCGATGTCTATCTTGTCGAAGCTCCACGCACTGGTGTAGGTGTCCGCCACGAGACAGGTCTCGAGCGAGGCGAAGAGGTCGGAGAGGCTCGACATCTCGTACCATATGGGTATGTTATCCCAGAGCAGCCGGTGCTTTTCCCCCGGAACCGCCGCTATGCCCTGCTCCACTCGCTCGTGCATCTCATCCAGCAATCCCTGGTAGTAATCGATGACGGTCTGGGTCCCGCGCAGCGTGACGATGGGAGCCATGTGGATGAAGGCGTCGAAGCAGTTCATGGGAGCGGGCCGGTGTTCGGAACAGGCCAGCACCTCTTTCCACTGGCTCAGCGCATACAACGACTTCGCGGCGACCTCGACGAAACGTTCATCGGAGAACGGGATGCCGGTATGCTCTTCCAGAAACGCGATGTACTCGCGCATCTGCGCTTCCACGTAATCGATGGAATAGTCCGGCGCGTCACCGCGAACAAAGGGCGTGTCCAGGATAAAGAGCGGGCAGGAGAAGAAGCGCGCCGCCTCCTCGTACCACTTGAGAACGGTGCCGCAGATGTTGTTACAGCAGACCAGCATGTCAGGCCGGGGCAGTCCGCCGATAGGCCCACCCTTGGTCATCATGGACCCGATGTCGGCTCTCGCGTACGAACAGAGGTCCCGCGAGTAACCGCGTTCTTCTGCTATCTCCGCCAGCCCCGCGGCCATATGTGTCGCACCGCACATCGCGCCGTGGTTCTCCGGATACACCGGTATCACGTCGAAACAATGCAGGAGCTCTACCGGTCCGCCGCTGGTTATCCACGCGACCTTCTTGCCGTTCCTGTAGGCGGTCTTGGCCTCTTTGTAGTAGTCCGCCATCAACACCTGGTAGGCCTGAACCGACCTGATCTCCACTCGCTCGGCCATCATTCACCTCCCAGGATCTCGAGGAAGGCTTCCACCCGGGTCCGCATCTGCTCCAGCGCCGGCGTCTGGAGCTGGGATTCCAGCAGCAAGACGGCGATGCCCTCTTTCTGCAGCCGCTCGCGCAGCCAGGGATAATCGAAAGCGTGCGGATCGCAGAAGTTCTGTAGGAAGAATATTACGCCCTGCGCCCCCGATCGCTTCACCTTGTCGAGCAGGTATTCCGCCCGGTCCCAGCTCGGGGAGTGCTTGGCGGGACAGGTGGTGCGATCCGATAGCCGGCGCGCCATCTCCCGGATCGGTTCCCCGGAGTCCTTGGCGTCGCCCTCGATATAACGCCCCCCGCAGCAGAGGTCGTCGTCGACGACGTGAGCCCCCAACTCTTCCACCATGGCGACGAAGTCCGGCGTGGTGCAGAGGCTCCCCGTGATGAGCAGCCTGGCGCCGGTTCCGCCGGAGCCCGGTTCCAAGCCTGCCAGCAACTCCTCCAGGCGCCGGTTGTGATCTTCCTTGCGGAGCCAGCCGCCCGCCATGACGGCCGAGATGGCCTCGCTGCCCTTCAAGGCGCCGCTTGGCAAGAGCCCGTAGAGCTGCCGCAGGAGTTCCCGATTCCGCTGATAGACGCGGATGCTGTTACGCAGCGCCGGCTCCTCTATCTCCTGCCCCAGATAGCCTTGCAGCAGATCCCTAAAGGAGCTGAGCTCTGCCGCCGTATAATCCTCAGCGACACGGTCACCCATCCGTGCCGGCAACACGAAATCGCCGTGGAAGGGAAACGAGGTGTTGAGACGCCAGATATCGGAGAGCCTCTGCATGGTGTCGCAGGTCTGGACGAAGACCGCGCCTTCCAGAAAAGAGAGCTCGCCCGCGAGCGCCATGTCCAGGTCGGTCCTGGCCAAAGAGCAGCAATAGCCCTGCAGGTGAGCGTCGGCGCGGCTGAGATTTCGCTCCTGGCCCACTATGCGTACCGGGGTTAATCCAGCCGCGTGAATGAGCTCTTCCGGGGCGTAGCTGCAGAAGTATCCGATGAGTCGCTCTCCCGCCGCGGCCCTGGCCGCGAGCGCGGGGTACGGATCGCGCCACAGTCCCATGAAATCGGACAGGATGTCGCCGGGTGCTCGGGTAGACATGCCGCTCCTTTCCTCCCGTTGGACGCCAGCAAGATTGTATCATCAGGCCTCCATTTTGAGATGGGCGAGCGTCATCCTGCCTCTCGCACCTGACGGCGAGCGAGGACGCTGGCTTGCTGCAGGGATATCGGCTGCCGATATCGTATTTTAGTAAGGGCCGGCTCTGATATCATCTAGCTGGCTTTCCTAAAGGAGTGAAAGAGCATCGACAGTCAGGCAGCGCAGCGTCATCCCGCCGGCCAGGGCAGCGAAGATATATCCATAGCCGTTAACGGCTTGGTGCGCCGCTTCGGCCATTTCACGGCAGTCGACGGTCTGGACCTCAAGGTAATGAAGGGCGAGATATACGGCCTGCTCGGACCGAACGGCGCGGGCAAGACCACCACTATCAAGATGCTGTGCGGGCTGCT
>PHBF01000328.1 GCA_002841905.1 Deltaproteobacteria bacterium HGW-Deltaproteobacteria-17 | reverse complement strand
AGTTCGAGTTCACGCCGGCCCGCCTTGACGGCAAGCCGATCTCGGTCACCGTGCCGTTGTCGTATCCGTTCAAGCTCAAGGACGCCGCCGAGAAGCCGGCCGATGGGGGTGACAAGCCTCCGGCGACCGACATGACGCCACCGCCCGACGAGACGCAGCCGCCCGTGAAACCCCGGGAGTACACGGGCGTGATCAGCGGCAAGTTGTGGCGCTACGGTCAGCGCACGGTCGTGACAGACGCGACGATCGTGGTCTCCTCCACGACCGACCTGCCCGAGGTCGGGCGTGTGCAGAAGCGCGTCTTCGGCAATGACTCGGGGGGCTTCAAGGTGCGGAACCTGCCGCCCGGGACCTACGAGGTCATCATCGAGGCGCCGGGGTTCTTCGTGCAGCGCAAGACCGTCACGGTCGAAGACGGTGAACGCTCCCTGGAGTACTTCCTCAAGGCCACCGGCGATCCGGTCTACGTCACCATCATCACCGGGCGCACGGTGCCGCGCGAGGTCACCCGCTACCACGTGGCCCTCGACGAGATCCTGAACATCCCGGGGACGCAGGGGGACGCGCTCCGCTCCATCCAGAACATGCCCGGCGTGGCCCGCGCGCCGTTCGGGCTGGGGCTGATCGTCGTCCGCGGCTCGGCTCCGCGGGACACGCGCATCTTTTTTGAAGGTTTCGAAATACCGCAACTGTTTCACTTCTTCGGGTTGACCTCGGTCATCAACTCCGATCTGCTCTCGAAGATCGAGTTCGTCCCCGGCAACTTCTCCGCCCGCTACGGACGCGCCATGGGCGGCATCATCGACGTCTCCGTCCGAAAGGGCAAGAAGGACGGCTGGCACGGCTACCTCGACATGGACCTCTGGGACACCTCCCTGCTGATGGAGGGCCCCGTGGGGGATGGCAGCGTCGCGATCTCCCTGCGCCGATCCTACATCGACTCGGTGCTTCGCCTGATACCGAACATGGAGATCGCGCCCGTCTATTACGACTACCAGGCCATGCTGGACTACCCCATCTTCGGGGGTGACTTCAAGCTCATGGTGTTCGGCTCCGACGACCGCGTCATGTTCCTGGAGAAGTCCGAGACCCCGTTCATCACGCAGTTCCACAAGGTGACCGGACAGTACCAGAAGCGCTTCGGCGAGAACCGGCTCTACGGCTCGATCGCCGCAGGGCTCTACAACATCTCCGTGCTCAACGAGGAGCAGACGTTCATCCTGGGCCTGGAGACGACCCAGGTGGAGTGGCGCATGGAGTGGCTGCAGCGGTTCTCCCGCAAGCTCTCCATGGTCGCGGGTTTCGACGGCAGCCGGGCCCGCGGCGTCTTCTCCCTCGAGACGCGCTTCGGCGGCAACCGGGAGGGCCAGGACGAGAGCGACGTCAACAACCCGTTCGGCGACAAGAAGCTGGTGTTCGACGGTACGATCCTGGCGAACTCCTTCTTCGTCGAGGGGAACTGGCAGCCCGACAAGCGCTGGACCCTCGTCCCCGGGCTGCGCCTCGATCTGGTGCGCGTGGGTGAGACCAACATGGCCATGACGGATCCGCGGCTGACCGTGCGGTTCTCGGCGCTGCCCGACAAGCTCTCCATCAACGCCGGCGTGGGCCTGTATTCCCAGGAGATGGAGATCCAGGAGGTCTACCAGGATTTCTTCGGCAACCCGCGCCTGACCTACAACAAGTCGCTGCATACGACGCTGGGCACGACGATCAAGCCGGTGCCGTCCCTGTCCATCGAGGGCGCCTTCTTTTACAAGTACATGTGGGATCAGGTCACGCCCTCGGACCGGGTGCTGATGATCAGCGGGGAGCAGGTGCGCGAGAACGTGGCCAACCTCGGCCTGGGGCGCGTGTTCGGCCTGGAGCTGCTCCTCAAGAAGGAGAGCGACGCGCTCTGTCCGTCCTGGCTGGGCATGAAGAAGTGCTTCGGCTGGCTTTCCTACACCCTCTCGCGCTCCGAGCGCAAGGAGAACGACACCATCGACTGGCACGTCTTCACGCTCGACCAGACGCACATCCTGACGGTCCTGTTCTCGGGACAATGGCGGAACGGCTGGCAGGCGGGTTTCCGCTTCCGGCTCTCCACGGGCATCCCGCTGACCCCGTATGTCGGCGGCATCTATGACTCCGACGAGAACCGCTACACGGGGGTCCAGGGCGTGCTCAACTCCGAACGGCTGCCGCTGTTCCACCAGCTCGACCTGCGGGTGGACAAGAAGATCGAGTTCCAGCGCTGGAGCCTCACCTTCTATGTGGACGTCCAGAACGTCTATTACAACAAGGCCACCGAATACATCGATTACAACTTCAACTACACCAAACGGCGGACCATCAGCGGGCTCCCCGTGTTCCCGTCGTTCGGCGTCAAGGGGGAATTCTGATGCTGCGTCGTCGTGCCATTGTCATTCCTCTCTTCATGTTCCTGGCCATGGCCGGCTACGCCGCGTGCGGGGGCGGGTTCGACGCGGCCGGCAAGCTCAACGACACCGAGAGCCTGATGCTCGGCATCCGGGCGACCCCGCCCGAGATCGGCGCCGGCGAGACGATGACCGTCGACGCGCTGGTCCACTGGCCGCAGGGCGAACCGCACTACCTGTGGTTCCTGTGCATCCCGACCAACCTCGAGCAGGTGCAGACCTGCGTGTCCTCCCAGATCGGGGAGACCCTGCCGCCGCCCTGCGCCGGCAGCATGGCCACCCTGTGCACGGCCGGCGCCGATCCGACCTTCGACTGGACGGCCCCGCCGATCCCCCTGCCTGAGGGGGTCACCGAGGCCTTCTTCTTCGTGCAGCTGGTGCTCTCCGGATCGGCCGACGTCTGGGCAGCCTGCGGTCAGGCCATCCGGGACAACGTCCCCACGCCGGACTGCCTGCTCGGGCTCAAGACCGTGACCTTCTCCGAACGGGAGGTCAAGAACGCCAACCCGCGCATCTCCCACTTCATCGTCGCCGACGCCGAGGTCCCGCCCGGCGAGGTCGCCGTGGCCGCCGCCGGAGAGAAGCTCTTCTTCAACGTCGCGATCGACACCTCCAGCCTCGACGAACTCACCGACGAGTCCGAGA
>PHBF01000327.1 GCA_002841905.1 Deltaproteobacteria bacterium HGW-Deltaproteobacteria-17 | reverse complement strand
GCTCGATGTCGCACTATTCACCAAGGCTGTGGTGAACGTATTGGAAGCGCAGGAGGCTTTCCATTACCGCTTCGATCGCGATGGCGCGATGCAATGGGTTGATCCGGATGCGCGCTTCGAACTCGAGTCGCTCGATTGGTCGACACTGGAAGTCGCCGAGCGGGATCGAAGACTCGACGCGCTGGTCGAGCAACAGGCATCGACGCCATTCGATCTGGAGAACGGACCGGTGCTGCGGGTGCATTTGATCATGCTGGAACCCGACCTGTTCGTGTTCATGATCTACTGCCATCATCTGGTGTTCGACGGCTATTCGTCGCAGATCGTCATGCGCAAGATTGCCGATGTTTACCGTGCGCTGCACGAAGGCACGGATTGCGAGAGCGCCGCGACGACGCCATACAGCGTGTATGTTTACCGCGCCTTGCACGCAGGCGCGGAGCCGCAGCTGACACAGTCGCTGGAGTATTGGCGGCATGTGCTTGGCGACAATCTGCCGGCACCGCTGGATATCCCGACCGACCGGCCGCGCGGGCGTATCCGCAGCTACCGTGGCGCGACCGCGCACCGAGTGCTCGATCCCGGACTATCCAGCGCATTGCGTGCCACCGCCAAGGCACTCAAGACCAGTATGCATGGTTTGCTTCTGGGGAGTTTCGCCGCATTGCTGTCGCGATTGAGCGGCGAAGAGGACATGGTGCTCGGCATTCCGGTCGCCGGACAGGCGCGCAACAACCTGGATGTCGTTGGCTACTGCGTCGAGCTGTTGCCGATTCGCTCGCAACCAGCCGCCGGAAAACCGTTTTCGACGTTCGTGCACGAAATTCAGAGGCACCTGCTCGATGCACTCGACCATCAAGGCGTGTCGTTGAGCACGATCGTGCGTGCCCTGGGCGTACCGCGCGACGCCAGCCGGCTGCCGCTGATCGAGGTGATTTTCAACTACAGCAGCTATTTTTCCGATCTGCAATTGCCGGGCTGCGAGGTGAGCACGCGCGAAAATCCAAGGCGTGCGGTTTACTTCGACATGTTCTTCAATATCATCGAGTCCGACGGCCGGTTGGTGATCGATTGGGATTACAACCGGGACTTGTTCGATCCGGAAACCATCGCGCGCTGGACGGATCATTTCGGCGAGTTGCTGAGTGGCATCGTCAGCGCGGACGGGCAGGCAATCGGAGACTTGCCACTGGTTGCCGCCGGAAGTGAAGCATCGGCGTCGACCATGTGGGGGCGCACATGAGCCGACCGCAACAAAGTGCAGCGCTTGATCGGCGAGTGGATCAGTTGATCTCCGAACAGGCCTGTCGAACGCCGGAGGCGGTAGCCGCGGTGTGCGGCTCACGCACGTTGCGCTATCGTGAGCTGGAGCAGCTCTCGGACAGGGTGGCAGCGCGTCTGCAAGCGGCTGGCGTTGCGCCGGGCACGTTGGTAGGCATCCATCTGGATCGCTCGCTGGACATGTTGATCGCATTGCTTGCTGTGATGAAAGCCGGCGGTGCCTATGTGCCATTGGATCCGGACTTTCCGTATGAGCGCCTTGGCTATATGGTCGAGGACGCCGGCCTCCACATGCTGATCACGCAATCGCGGTTGGCCGCGTCGTCGCCGGGGCAATGCACCCAATTGCTTGTCGAGCAGCTTCTCGCCGATCAGGTTTGCGTTGAACCGGAGCCGATGTGCAGCGTGATGCCCGAGTGTACGAATGCCGGAGGCTCGGATCTGATCTACGTCCTCTACACGTCCGGCTCGACCGGTCGACCCAAAGGCGTCGCCCTCGAGCACCGCAACGTGGTGAACTTCCTGCTGAGCATGCAATGCGAGCCGGGGATGACTTCACACGACCGACTGCTTGCAGTGACGACGCTGTCGTTCGATATTGCCGGGCTGGAGTTGTATCTCCCGCTGATCATTGGCGCAATGGTGATCATTGCCGAACGCGACGATCTTGCCGACGGCAGCCGGCTTGCCGAATTGCTGGAACGGCATCAGGCAACGGTAATGCAGGCGACTCCGTCGACCTGGCGGGTTCTGCTGGAATCGGGATGGGCCGGGGCGCCGGGGTTCAAGGTGGTTTGCGGTGGCGAGGTGCTGCCGCGCGAGTTGGCGGCGTCGCTGCTGCCGCGCTGTGCGCAATTGTGGAATATGTACGGCCCCACCGAAACCGCGATCTGGTCGACCGCGCATCGCGTCGTCGACGCCGATACGGCGATACCGATCGGCAGGCCGATCATGAATACCGTCGTCTACGTGCTCGACAAATCCGGGCGTTTGTCCCCGACTGGAATCCCAGGGGAAATCCACATCGGCGGCGCAGGCGTTGCCCGTGGTTACCTGAATCGCCCCGAGTTGACGCAGCAGAAGTTCCTGCCCGACCCGTTCTCGTCGGCTTTCGGTGGCCGGATGTACCGGACCGGCGACCTGGGGCGTTACCTCGCCAATGGCACCCTGGAGTATCGCGGGCGGATCGATAATCAGGTCAAGGTGCGGGGATACCGCATCGAGTTGGGCGAAGTCGAATCGGCACTGGATTCGCATCCCGCCGTCAAGCAGTCAGTGGCCACCGTATTCGAAACACAGCCGGGCGACACCAGGCTGGTTGCCTACTTCCTGCTGCAGGCGGGTGAGGTCGCAGTGAGCGAGCTACGCGCCCACCTGGAAAAGTGCTTGCCGCACTACATGATTCCGCAACATTTCCTGGCGATGGCGGCGTTTCCGCTGACTCCTAACGGCAAGGTCGATCGCGCGCAGTTGCCTGCACCCGACCTGAGCGAGCGCTCGACCGCCAGCCATATTGCGCCGCGAACCGATGCCGAAATGGCGATCGCCGAGGTCTTTCGCGATGTACTGGGCGTCGAACAGGTCAGTGCTGATGCGAGCTTCTTCGATCTTGGCGGGCATTCGATCCTGGCTACCCGGGTTGTCGCCGTGCTGCGCGCGCGTGGCTTCTCCGGGATCGGCTTGAGGATGCTTTTCGAGTTCCCCACCGTGATGGCACTTGCCGCGAAAGTCGGATCGGCATCCGGAGATGTGCTGGCTGGCGCGGGCATCGAGCGCGAGGAGTTCGAGT
>PHBF01000326.1 GCA_002841905.1 Deltaproteobacteria bacterium HGW-Deltaproteobacteria-17 | reverse complement strand
GCGCGCTGTAAGCGGCCAAAAAATCCACGCCAGAGCCGAAGACCTGCACCTGATGACCGCGTTTGCTCAGGAACCGCTGCAGCATCCGCGTGATGACGGCTTCGTCGTCCACCACGGTGATCCGCAGGCTGTTGTCCGAGGTGGGGCCGCAGGATGTCATCGGACCAAAGTATCCAATCGCCCGCGCAAAACCATCCCCCGATCGGGTGAATTTTTTACTATTATTCAGGGATCGCGAACTGGATCACCTCGAAACAGGCGTCGATTCGCGCCCGGAAGGCCGGGGACACGGCGTGTCCGTCCAGCACGTCCACCAGAATGGGCAAATCCGAGGCGGAGAAGGCGTCGCGCAAAGCCTCCAGCCGCTCCACGGGCAGCGGTCCGTCACCTATCACCGCCAGATCCAGATCGGAGAACGGACGCGCCGTTTTGCGCACCCGGGAGCCGAAAGCGCGCACCTCGATCCCCGGCAGGTGGGCGCCCAGGATCCGGCGCACGATCTCGAGGTGCTGGGGGGCCAGATCAATCATTCCGGGCTTCCAGGGCGTGCAGAAACGCCTGCGCGTCGTCCAGGAACCGCCGGGCGACCGCCGACACGGAGATCGCCACGGACTCGTCATAAGTGTGCGCAGTGAGGCTGCGGGTCTGCCCGTACTCGAACCAGGCAGCAGGATCGGCGATCAGCCCGGCCTGCGCCCCCTGCCGGAACAGGTCCCGCCGGGTGCGCAGTTGTTCCTCGATGTCCGGGCCGAGGTTCTCCCGAAGCCATCTCTGGAGCATCTTCCAGCTCTGTTCGTAGGCGACCTCGAAGCCCTGCACGACCCCCGCACGCAGGGTGTTGCGCAGCGGCTCGTCCGGCATCGCAGAAAAGCGCGTCTCGGTGTCCAGGGCTTCCGCCAGGTCTGCGACCGACTTTCGTAAGCTCTCCAGTTCCAATGACATGATTCCTCCCGTCGCCTCCGTTGGGTATACGCCATTTCCTTCGTCGGAACAATGCGCGGCTCGCGGCTCTGTCAAAGCTCCCGATCGAAATCGAAATCGATTCCCCGCCTTCGGCCGGATTGGAAGTTCCCGCCTGCGGCGGATCCCGGCTTCGCCGGCTCCCGGCTTCGCTTGCTCCCGCTCGTTTTCGAGCGGCTCCTCCCTTCGTTCGCGTTCTGGAGCGTGCGTACATGCACTTTTCAACGCCCACGGGTGAGAACCCCGGCTGCAATCTGGGAAACCAAATCGAAACCGTCGCGGGCCCAGGCCCCGGTTTAAAACCATCTTCTATTTCCTCAAGACAAAAAGATCCCAGCCAAGCCCCGTTGAAGGCGCGAGCGTTCCCTGGGTATGTCCTACCAGATAGACTTCACCTGTGCTGTCGATGGTGACGGCGCTGCCGGATTCACCCGAGGAGGTCCCCCATTGTTGCGTCGCGATGTGCGCCCCATCAGTATCGTATCTGGAAAGAAAGACATCGTCACCGCCGAGCCATGGATTTCCCCAGAGGCTCCCTGCGACCCAGCCAGTGACCAGGACGGCCCCGGATGCGTCTACGTCCAGACGCGTGGCACCGTCGGAGCCACTCGAACCCCACTGCCGGGTCCACAGGCGGGTTCCCGATGAATTGTACTTGGTGACGAAAGCGTCATAGCTTCCGGCAGAGGCATTGCCGTCCAGACTGCCGCTGGTTCTCCCAGAAACAAAAACGTTTCCGGTGCCGTCGGTCTTTACGCCGTAGGAATACTCCGAGCCGGCGCTTCCCCACTGCCTCGTCCAGAGCAGGGTTCCATCGGAGTTGTATTTCGTCAGAAATACGTCCGTTCCCCCCAAATTGCCGCCGTCCATGGCGCCGCTGGTGTCTCCGGTGACGTACACATTCCCGGATCCGTCGACGGCGACCGACATGGCGGTTTCCGATCCGGTGGATCCCCATTGCCGGGTCCACTGTCGCGTGCCGTAGGTGTTGTACTTGATCAGCACGCAATCGGAGGCGCCCAGATACGGGTTCCCATCCAATGCACCATTTGCATATCCGGCCACATACAGATTCCCCGGGGAATCCACGGCAACACCCTGGGCGGAATCCGTGGAACTGGTCCCTGTCTGGACGCTCCAGGCCAGGGATGAATCCGGATACAGTTTGGCCACATAAAGGTCATAGCTCCCTATTGCGGACAACCCGTCCGTTGGACCTTCGGTATAGCCGGCCACGAGGATGTTTCCTGCGCTGTCGGTCGCTATTGCATTGCAACTGTTGACGTTGGCGTTTCCCCACTGCCGGGTCCAGGTCGTGTTGCCGGCCGAATCGAGTTTGACCACCACGAAATCCGACAAGCCGGCATTGGTGCCTTGAAGATTTCCAACCGTATCGCCCGCGACGATGAGGTTGTGATTTTGATCCGTCGCGATCCCGGAGGCGTAGTCGTGGGCGCTTGAACCCCACTGAAGAACATTCGTGCAGCCCTCCATCACGGGGTTGCAGGTGCCGTCACAGGCCAGGGAGTCCGGCACGCGCGGATTGAAGTAGCCGAAGTCGCCGCAGGAAGATTTTCCGAGGAAATCCAGACCATCGCACGCTTCGCCGTAGGACGCATCCGCCAGTCCGTCGCCACAGAATCCCTCGCACGCGGTGGTGTCGATGCGGCAGGTGTCGGAGCAGGTCAGCACGCCCCCATAGGTGTGCCCCAGGGTCTCGCAGGTCTTGCCGTCCAATTCGGCTCCGTCACACGCTTCGAGAAAGGCCGTTTGAACCACCCCATCTCCACATCGGCCGGCCTCCGCGCACGAAGTGAAGTCCAGCTCGCACGCTTCGGTGCATGAGAGCGTACCTCCATAATAATTTTCAGAGAGACAGGTCTTTTCCTGCAGGTTGGCGCCGTCACAGGTTTCACCAAACTGCAGTTGCACCAGGCTGTCTCCGCACCGCCCCAGACAACCGGCGGCATCAAATTGGCAGCTCGCGTCACAGGCCAGAATTCCGCCATGAAATCCGAGACTTTCACAGGTCATTCCATCGAGCTGGTTGCCGTCGCATTGTTCATTGGCGGCACTCTGGAGAACACCGTCTCCACAACGTCCGGCCCCTTCACACCCAGAGAGATTAAAACGACACGAATCGGAACA
>PHBF01000325.1 GCA_002841905.1 Deltaproteobacteria bacterium HGW-Deltaproteobacteria-17 | reverse complement strand
CCCGCCCCGATTCATAAAAACTCATTTTTTTCATGATTTCTGTAAAAAGCGGAACTATACTTCCGATTGTTACCACACAGGACTGGTGAACCGTGGATCACGACGATCTGGAAAACGACGAACAGAACCCTCCGACGAAGGTTTATCCGGACGACATCAAACCGGACAAGGTCACCTTCGAGGGTTACGTCGAGGCCGGACTCCTGGATCTGCCCACCTTCGACGAGGACGACGACGTCCCCATGGAACCCTCCATCGTCGAGGGCGACGACGAAGAAGAATAATCCATCAGAAAACCAGCCGCAGCAGCACCGACTTGTGATCCGAGGGTCTGCCCGCGGGCGCGATGACCTCGACGGAGTCCGGGAGATACCGCGCCATCAGGGAGGGCGACAGGATGAGGTGGTCGAGGAGGCTGTCGAAGTCCAGGTGGGTCGACTCGTGGCGATATTGATCGTTGACGGCAGTGAAGTCGTTGGCCACCCCGGCGGGGTTGTCCGAACGCAGGGTCAGGCGGTCCAGGGTGTTGCCCGGCTCGAAGTCCTCCGTGAGGGCGGAGTTGGCGTCGCCGCCGACCAGGATCAGGTCCGCCTCGGGGTCGTCGTGGTCGAGGACGTACGTCTCCAACGCGAAGGCCTGGGTCCGCCGCAGGGCCAGGCAGTCCTCACAGTCCGGAAACGGCACCTGGGCCTTCAGGTGCAGGTTGTAGACGACCAGATTCTCCCCGGACACGGTGAGCCCGACGCGCAGGACCGGTCGCATGTACGTGAAGGAGAAGGACTCGCCGGTCACCGGATCCCGGTAGGTGCCGCCGAGGATCGTCTCCTGGCTGGCGAGGGGGACGCGGGAGAACACGGCCAGATAGTCGTCCCCCGGCTCCCCGCCGTACCCGCCGCGGGACGAGAAGGCCTGGTGCATTTCGACGCCCTCGGCGGCCAGGGACTGCACGATGTCGGCTGCGTCGGCGGGCTGGATCTCCTGGAACAGGATCAGGTCGATCCCCTGCTCGGCGATGTACCGGGCCAGGTTGGCCGGGGCGTCGCGCAGCGCGAGGTCGTAGAGGTTGAAGGTTGCCACGGTGAACACCTGCCGGCACACGCCCTCGAGGCAGACCCCCGGCGCCTCGCACAGGTCGCCGCCGCACACCAGCGTGTCCGGAACACAGGCGCCGTAGAGGCAGGTTTCACCTTCCCCGCATAGGTCACAGGGGTCCCGCTGCGAGAGCGCAGGGGCGCCGCGGGCGCCGTCGCACGCGCACAACCCGAGGACCAGGATCGGCAGCAAAAGCCATTTCATGGGTTCAGCCTTCTTTCAGGAGGTCGTCAGCGCGCCGGAAACGGGACGAACGCCAGGATGGTGGTGGGGAACTTGTCCGTGACCACGAGGAAGCCGCGATCGTCGAGGCGCACAAGCCCCTCCCAGTTGCGGGCCTCCCCGGGCATCAGGCGCAACTGGACCGGCGCCGCGCCGGTGTGGGTGACGCCGGAGGGCGAAAAGGCCAGCTCCACGAGGCGCTCCACGACCTCGGAGGCGGCATGGGTGGGCCCCTCGCCGAACTGGACCACAAGCGGATCCGGCGCCGGATCGAGCAGATCGGCCTCACCGGGATAAAAATAGTTCAACGCCCAGAATGTCCCCGAGGCGTCGACGGTGGTCACGTCGGTCAGGCGGTACTCCAGCGACGCCATGGGCACCGCCTCCAGGGGGGAGAGCTGGAGATCAAAGGTCTGGACGACCGGCGACGGGTTGACGTTGGCCCCGTTGGCCTCGTAGAGGGTGACCACACGGTCCTCGAGCACCAGCAGCGCCTCGTGGCCCATGTTGTCGAGCTGGACCGCCTGCGGGATCTCCCTCAGGCTCTGCGGGTCCAGGGTGATCGAGAGTCCGGGATCGGTGGTCACCGTCCCCTTCACCACGGTGCAGGTCGTGCCGGCCGTGCTGCCGGCCTCGATGGTCATGTACACGGTCCCTCCCGAGAAGCCGATGGCCTCGAACCCCTCGAACGAGGGGATCTGCCGGCTCAGCCCCCCGTCATCGAACGGCACGCGCGCCCAGGTCAGCGTCGCGGCCGGCGCGCCGTCGAGGTAGGCCAGGATCCGGGACTTCTCCAGCGCCACCAGCGCGTCGCCGAGGCGCGAAGGGAACTGCGGCACCAGGATCAGGGTGTCCCCGAACCACGCCAGGGATGAGTACTCGGCCAGCGCGCCGGCGGCGTCTCCAACCAGCGGAAGTTCGACGACGGCGACCTCGGCTGGCTGTTGATTGTTGATGTTCTGATTGTTGAGGTCGCCGGCGATGTCGGCGCCGCTGTCAGTTCCTGCGTCGGCCGCATCGGGGCGCAGGCGCGGCGAGGCAGGATCCTCGCATCCGCCGCAGGCGGTCCACGCAATCAAACCCAGCCATAACCACACGGTCACCGGGATCGTGAAGAGTCGCATCAGGCACCCTCTTTCCCGGACGCAAGACTGACATACCCCGGCGCGTTGTGCAAGGGCATGGGGAGTGAGCCCAGATTCCGGTTGACAAACGCGGAAAAAAGCACTTGATTCATTCGGGCAGGTTTGACCGATGAGACTGTACTCCTGGGCATTGACGGACGTGGGTAACGTCCGCGAACAAAACGAAGACAACCACTGTGTCAACGAGGACCTCGGGCTGTTCCTGGTCGCCGACGGCATGGGGGGACACGCAGGAGGACAGATCGCCAGCCGGCTCGCGGCCGAGACGGTCGAGAAGAGCCTGCTTTCGCGCTCCAGCGGCATCAGCCCCGAGCAGGCGCTCCAGGACGCCCTTCGCGCGGCCAATTCCACCATCTTCGAGCACGGCAAGAGCGTCCCCGAGCTCGCGGGCATGGGCACCACCTGCACCGCCATCCTGCGTGACGGCTCCCGCTTCCATCTGGCCCACGTCGGCGATTCCCGCGCCTATCTCTTCCGCGACGGCCAGATGACCCAGTTGACCGCCGATCACACGTGGGTCAGCGAGCAGCTGCGGGCCGGCTACATCAGCGCCGAGGAGGCCGCCGTCTCCCGCTGGAAGTCGGTCATCACGAGATCGGTCGGCTTCGGC
>PHBF01000324.1 GCA_002841905.1 Deltaproteobacteria bacterium HGW-Deltaproteobacteria-17 | reverse complement strand
TTGAGCGGCGAGAACCACATGCCGTTGTAGACGAGCTCGGGGTAGACGCAGCGGGGAATGCCTCCGGTGCGGTAGTCGATGCGGCACTGCATGCCGGGATCGGCGCAGCCGTAGGCGCTGGACTCGTACACGTTGAAGTACATCCAGATCTCGCCATCGTTCCCCAGCAGTTCGTTGCACAGTTCGAAGTCCTGGAGGCAGGCCACGTCCGAGGCGCACAGATAGTCCTCGCAGTCGACGGCGCCGTCCCCGTTGTCGTCGAGCCCGTTGTCGCAGATCTCGAACTGGTTGTTGCAGGCGGGGGTCTCCCAGCAGTCCTGATCATTGCAGTCGACGTAGCCGTCACCGTCATCGTCGATCTGGTTGGCGCAGTCCTCGGGGGTGCCGGTCTCGTCGAAGTCGACGAGGAACGTGCACGAGGGGGGCGTAAGGGCGATCAGCAGGAAGGACAGGATCAGGTTTCGCATGGTGGGTGCTCCGATGGACTACTTGCAGTAGCCGTACAACTGCCGGGAATCGTCCTTCTGGCAGACGCCCGTGTTGATGTTGGTGCAGTCGCCGGCGACCCCGCAGAGCTTGTGGCAGACCTCCACGCCCAGGTTGTCACTCCAGCGGCAGATGCTGCCCGGGATGCAGTCGGTGTCCCCGTTGGGGCAGGGCAGGCCCAGGGAGGTGATGCCTGCGGTGGGATGACACACGGCGTTGCCGAACAGGTTGATCTCGGGATAGCAGGCGGCCGTGGACGGCGTGCAGCCGCTGTTGCCCGGATTCATGGGGTTGCAGGCGGGCTTCTCGCAGAGCCACAACTCGATGTCCTTGCCGTGGAAGTAGTCGAAATTGTTCGTCCAGTGCAGGAAGCACACGCCCTGGTTGTTGATGCACTCCGTGTTGAGGCCGGGGGCGCACAGGGGCAGGCACTTGGGGGTCATCGGGTTGACCTCCGTGGTCGTGCAGACGAGCCCGGTGCCGCAGATGGGGTTCTGGTCGCACGGGGCGAAGGCCGGCACGACGGTGGAGGTCGGGATGGGGTAGCAGTGGGGCACCATGGAGTGCTCCGGCCTGAGCCCGCAGTAGGTATCGGTCCCGTCATCGCAGGCTGCGGAGATGCCCATCTGATAGATGTCCCTGTAATAGAACATGTGGCCGATGTTGGCGGTGAAGTCGACGAAGGCGTTGCAGGGCGGGAAATCCCCCGAGCACAGGAAGGCCTCGACGCAGTCGGGGTCCTCGCAGTCGACCGTGCCGTCGCCGTCGTCGTCGTAGGCGTTGCCGCAGTCGAACTCACCCCCCGGATTGTTGCAGCCCTCGACGCCGAAGCATTCGGGGTCGTCGCAGTCGGTGGCGCCGTCCTCGTCGTCGTCGATCTCGTTGTTGCAGATCTCGCGCTGCCCCTGGCAGTTGGGGTCCATCCAGCAGTCGTCATCACCGCAGTCGAAGAATCCGTCGCGGTCATCATCAATGCCGTTGTTGCAGATCTCGGGGTTGACGACGTTGTTGAGGTTGTTGACGTTGGGGCCGGTGCAGACTTCGTCGTTCCAGCAGTCCTGGTCCTCGCAGTCGGTCCGGCTGTCCCCGTCGTTGTCGAGGCCGTCGTCGCAGATTTTTTCCTTGAGCGACTGGTCGTCGTCGAAGTCGACGAGCAGGGAGCAGGAACCGAGCAGGAGCGTGAGCGGAAGTAAAAGATTAAGCCATTTCATGGAAATCCCTCCAGAATCGAAATACTATCCCACCGAACCCGACCCCTGTCAAACCCGAGTCAATCTTATAGATCATAATAGTCGGGGGTGCGATCATCGAAGATGTGGTTGCGGCTGTTGAGGTTTTTGCTGCGCGCCCGGTGGATGTCGATCTCGATGACGGCGACGTGATCCTCGGCCTTGGGCGCGCTGGCCAGGATGTTCCCGCGCGGTCCGTAGATCACCGATTCGCCGGTGAAGCGCAGCTCGCGCTGGTGCATCTCCATGCCGCAGCGGTTGGCCGTGATGGTGTACACCGAGTTCTCCAGGGCCCGGGTGAACATGGCCCGCTGGCAGTAGGGCATCACCAGGTTGGTGGGGTGCGCGATGATCTCGGCGCCCCGCAGGGCCAGGGTGCGGCAGGACTCGGGGAAGAACCAGTCGAAGCAGATCATGATGCCCACGGTGAAGTCCCTGACCCGGAACACCTCGAAGCCCGTGCGGCCGGGCAGGAACAGGTCCTTCTCCATGCCGAACAGGTGGGTCTTCTGGTAGTTGCCCAGCAGGCCGTCGGGGCCCGCGAGCATGGCGCTGTTGAAATAACCCTCGCCGGTCCATTCGGGGTAGCCCAGCACCACGGCGGCGCCGCCGAACAGGCGCGAGAGGCGCACGGCCGTGTCGAGCGTGCGTTCGGTGTTGGCGGCGGTGGTGATGCGCCCCAGCTCCTCGCGGTTGCGGAAGGCGTAGCCCGTCAGGGCCATCTCGGGCAGGACCAGGAGGTCCGCGGGCTCGGCGAGGTTCTTCACCAGGGCGAACAGGCGCTCGATGTTGATCTCCAGGGCGCCCAGGATGGGCGTGAACTGGACGAAGCCGATGCGGTGGGTGGGCTCGCTCATGCGTCCGAACCGGCCTCGAGCAGCTCGGCCTGCCGGAAGGCGCGCAGGCTCGAGACGATCTCCTCGAGCTCGCCGTCGAGGATGCCCTGCAGGTTGTGCTTGGTCAGGCCGATGCGGTGATCGGTGACGCGGTCCTGGGGGAAGTTGTACGTGCGGATCTTCTCGGAGCGGTCGCCCGAGCCGACCATGGAGCGGCGTTCGTCGCGGATCTGGGCCTCCTGCTTCTCGCGCTCCTGCTCGAGCAGGCGGGACTTCAGGATCTTCAGGGCCTTGGCCTTGTTCTTCAACTGGCTCTTCTCGTCCTGGCAGATCACCACCAGCTGCGTCGGCAGGTGGGTGATGCGCACGGCGCTGTCGGTGGTGTTCACGCTCTGGCCGCCGGGTCCGCCGGCCCGCATCACGTCGATGCGCAGGTCCTTGTCCTCGATCTTCACGTCGATGTCCTCGGCCTCGGGCAGCACCGCCACGGTCGCCGCCGAGGTGTGGATGCGTCCGGCGGCCTCGGTGGCCGGCACGCGCTGCACGCGGTGCACGCCGGACTCGTAGCGCAGGCGGGAGGACACC
>PHBF01000323.1 GCA_002841905.1 Deltaproteobacteria bacterium HGW-Deltaproteobacteria-17 | reverse complement strand
GCCTGCAGGCACTGGAGCAGCGGCTGGATCCGCGCCATCAGGTCCGCGGTCCCGGTCACCGAGAAGAGCGTGCCGGTGAGCCGTGTGCGTGACGTGGGGACCGCCCTGACGGGATGCAGGATCCCCAGCCGCTCCGGAGGGAGGCCCAGGCCGGCGAACACCTCGTCGGGGTGGTGCATGCCGCCGGAGTGCAGGCACAGGGGGGAGGACGTCCAGAACCCTGGGCGGACCTCCGGACGCCAGGCGTCCGGCGTGCAGAACACCAGGATGTCCACGTCGGGCGACGCCTCATAGGCCGCCGTCCAGTCCGCATGGGTCGCCACCCCGTGTTGCCGTGCCTCGGAGAGCCGGTCAGGGTCCGGGTCGGCGCACCACAGCGGCGCGGCGCCCTCCGCGCACAGCGTGCCCAGGAGCGACCCCCCGACCCTGCCAAGTCCAATGAGCGCGGTGCGCGGCCGTCTCGAAGCCGCCCTTCCTCCCGTCGCGCCATAAAGCCCCGCCTCCACGATATAATCGTGGACCCGGGAATGCAGGAAAGCGGCGGCGGACTGCCCCAGGGCGAACCGTCTCCGGATCTCCGAGGAACTGTAATCCGGGATCCGCACCGCCGCATCCCCCGGCGACCAGGTGCCGCGGCCCACAAAAAAGAAGGGGACCAGGGAACGCAGGGCCTCGATGCGGTGCCAGCGGGGCAGATCCGGGGACTGATCCTCTCCCAGGGCGAGGGTGAAGCTGCGATCCGGATACCGGCGGACCAGCTCCTCGACCGTCTCGATGGTGCGCGAGGGACCGGGCAGCTCCGACTCCACCGTGCAGACCCGCACCATGGGACCGAAGTCCGAGAGCGCCAGGCGGAGCATCTCCACGCGCTGGGGATACGGGGCCAGCTCCTTGCCGAACGGATGGACGAAGGCGGGCACCACCCAGACCTCGTCGAAGCCCGCGTGCAGGAGGTGCAGCACGACCTGCGCGTGGCCGGCGTGGGGCGGATTGAAGCTGCCTCCGAACAGGGCGACGCGGGGCGGCATCACAGGCTCTTCTTCTCGAGGAAGCCTTCCACCGGTCGCGCGCGCGCAGCCTTGAGCGCCGGGAACAGCGTGGCCAGCACGCAGAGGATCACGGTGGTCAGGGAGATCATGGCAATGTTCGTGAACTGGATCGACACCGGGAGACGGTTGATGATGTACACCTCGGGGTCGAGCGGGAACGAGTAGGCCCGCAGCACGAAGCTCATCAGCATGCCGATGCCCTGTCCGAGGACCATCCCCAGGGAACCGATGATCACACCGGCGAAGATGAACACGCGGGCCACGGCGAAATCCGAAGCCCCCAGCGCCTTGAGGATCGAGATCTCCCGGCGCTTGTCGAGCACGAGCATGTACAAAGCCGACAGCACACCGAAGGCGGCCACCGTGATCAGGAAGAACAGAAGCACCCAGATGACGATCTTGTGGAACTGCAGGTTCTGGAACACCTGCGGATTCAGGGCGCTCCAGGTGACCACGCGGATGTTCTGGCCGGTGGATTCGAACCGGCTCTGGAGCCGGGCCGCCACGGCGTCGGCGACATCCATGTCCGTCAGGCGCATCTCGATGCCGAACACCGTCTCGCCGGCGTCGGCCACCTTCGGGTTGAAGCTATAGGAGACGTTCAGATGGACGTAGGCCAGCTTCTGGTCGTACTCCTCGAAGCCGGCGAAGAAGATGCCGACGACGCAGACGTCGAGGTTCTGCACGGTGGGGGCGATCTGGCTGGTGTCCAGGGCCATGTTGAATGACGACATCGGTGAGAGCAGGGTCAGGGCGTCACCCATCTGGACGCCCATGCGCCGGGCCAGCCCGGAGCCGAGGATGATGCCGGGCCACTTGTGGTCGGGCTGCTTGCAGTAGTCGTCGCCGTTCTTGGGCGCGGCCCCCCGGGCATCCTCGACGGTCTCCTCGGAGTCGTCCACGATCGCCGAGGCCTCGGCAGGCAGAGGAAACTGGTTGCGCTCCAACTGGAAGATGTTTCCGGCGAGCAGGTGTCGCGGCAGATCCAGCACCCGGGAGGCCAGGTACGGCGAGATCCCTTTGACCAGGACGCCTGAATGCTTGTCGTCACGGACAATCAGCATCTCGTTGAGATTGAACGGCGCGGCCTCCACCACGTCGGCATCCTCACGGGCGATCCGGAGCGTCTTCTCCGGGTCAGGGAAGGTCGCGCCCTGCGGCATCAGGAGGATGTGCCCGTTGACGCCCAGAATCTTCTCCTTGAACTCCCGCTGGAATCCCGAGGAGACGGACCACACCAGGGTCAGCACGGTGGTCCCGAGCAGCACGCTGGAGATGGAGATGGTGGTGAACACGGAGAAGAACTGCAGCAGCAGGAACACGCTGGTGCCCAGCAGGCCGAAGCCGAACAGGATCGCGCCTATGAACTGGTACCAGGAGGGCCCGGCAAAGAACAGGACAATGTTCAGCGTGGTGAACAGCGTGAAGGCGATCAGGAGGAGATCGTACAGCCGGCTTCGTCGCGGATTGTAGAGATACCGCCAGCTGGTGAAGAGTTCAAACATCAGTCTACCCGCCCGTGCGGCCGATCCGGTGCCACGCGATGCCGCGGGTCGGATGTCGAGACCAGAGGATGACCAGCGGCGTCCCGGCCACGTCGGACGCTCGCACCCGCAGCCAGGCGGGTTGTAGCACGACATGCCGCAAATCGCTCAACAAAAACAACTCGCCGGCTTCCAGGGAGAAGGCCATCTCCCGGTACTCCGTGTCGGGGCCCTCCACCAGGGTGGCGATCCGGTAAGCCCTGCCCCCCGCGCCACGGCGCTCTTCATGAAAAGTGCATCGCCGGTGGCCACCGTCGGCCTCCACCCAAACGCAGAACTCGTCGCGGCGCGTCAGGACCGGAGCCGCGTCCGCCCGGTCGGTGCGGTAGGAGATGTGTCCGTGCTCGTCGACCTCGACGATCACCTTCTCCCCGGGGAGACCGACGACCCGCATGATCAGGGGCCCCGAGGCGGTGTGGAAACCGACCAGGTCGCCGCGGGCCGGCATCCGCCCGGTCTCCCCCGGCAACCACGCGCCCCGCCGCACGCCCAGCACGACGTCCCCTGGCTGAACCAGGGAGGTCAGCGCGGAGCCGGGGACGTCGAAGACGAAGTACGCCTGGCAG
>PHBF01000322.1 GCA_002841905.1 Deltaproteobacteria bacterium HGW-Deltaproteobacteria-17 | reverse complement strand
CCTCGACGAGGCCCGCCTGTGGCTCAAGCGGTACCAGGGCGGCCTGACCGATCTCGAGCGCCTGTTCCTCGATCACGCCTTCCGCCTGTCCGAGCGTTCGGCCAGGCGCAAGAAATACCTGATCGGTACCGCGATCGTCCTCATGGCCCTGGTGACGCTGGGCGCCATCGGCGCGCTGTTCATGATCCGCGGCGCCGAGCAGAAGGCGCGCGCGCAGGCCGAGGTGGCCCGCAAGGAGGCCGACCGCGCGGCCCTGGCCGAGCAGGAGGTCAAGAAGAAGATGGTGCTGCTGGCCGAGGAGACCGAGCGCGCGAAGTCCGCCGAGGGTCTGGCCAGCTCCCGCCTGAAGGAAGTCGAGAAGGCCCGCGACCAGGAGCGCGCCGCCCAGTTGAAGGTCCAGGAGTCCAACAAGGCCCTCGTGGTCGCCCTCGACGACGCCAAGGCCGCGCAGAAGCGCGCGGAAGAGGCGACGCGCCGCGCCGAGGCCGCCGCCCAGCAGGTCAAGAAGAGCGCCGAGCTGGAGCGCACGGCACGTCTGGCGGCCGACGAGGCCCGCAAGAACCTGGCGGTCCTGCTCGACAAGGAAAAGGACACGGTCCGCAAGCTGCAAGCGTTGAGGTCTAAGATTATTCAGAGTCTGCCGGAGCGATAATTATTTAATAATTTGTCCGGTCCATTCTGAAATGGATGCTATACTTTCGAAGGATTTGGTGCCCAATGCACGCGAGAATATCGATTTTACTGGGTCTTTTTTGCTGGTTTGGACAGATCGCTCCGGTGGCGGCCCAAGAGAAAGTGGATCTTCCGGATGCCAAGCCCAAGGTGAACGCCCAGGGCGTCACGGTCGTGACCCAGAACATCGTCCTGCCCACCCAGACCCAGAACTATGAAGACGTGACCCCCAAGGCGGAGGCCGAGAAGGCCAGGGCTTTGTTCACGGAAGCCAATGCCAAGTTCGAGGATCGTCAGTTGCCCGAGGCGCTGGAGCTCTACCAGCAGGCCTACGCGATGTGGCCCCATCCGCGCATCCTTTTCAACATGGGCGTCACGCTGGCCATGATGAGCCGCCCGCTGGAAGCGGCCAACATGTTCAAGATCGTCCTCGAGTTCGGACCGGACCCGGTCGAGATGCACCGGTACAAGGAAGCCCAGGAGAAATACCTCGAGCTCATGGGCACCCTCAGCGTGCTCACCATGAAATGCACCCAGGAAGGCACCAAAATTTATGTAGACGGCGCCCTGCTGGCCCTGTGTCCCTTCCAGAAGAGCGTCACCCTCACCGGCGGACGCCATCTGGTCACGGCCAACCAGGACGGCTACATTCCGCTGTCCGAGGACATCTTCCTGCCGCCGGGCGTGGTCGCCGAGAAGTCGGTCCAGTTGAACAAGTTCGAGCAGGGCATCCGCTACAAGACCGTCGAACGCTATTCCATCAAATGGCCCATCATCGGAGCGGTGGCCGCGGCGGTCCTGATGGGCTCGGGTGGCTACATGATTTATTCGGGCCGAACCCAGATCGACGAACTCCAGTCCGAGATCGACGACATCGTGGCCCTGCAGGGCACGCGGCCGTTCGAGTTTGATCCGAGCCGTGAAGACAAGCCGGTGCTGATGCAGAACATCGGTTCGGGCCTAATCAGTGTGGGCGTGACCTCCCTGGTGACGGCCGCCGTGCTGTATTTCTACCAGAAGAAGACCGTCCCCGTGACCGTGTCCATCTCGGGAACCGAGGATCGCAAGGCGAAGGGTAATTAACAGCCGAAAGACAGGTGCGCCATGAGATTTTTTCATTATACAATATTTGCCACCCTGCTGACTGTTTTCGGTTTTGCCGGCTGCGCCAAGCACATCTCCCTGGAGTCCTGCCCCGACGGTTCGTACTGCAAGGGCGGCATGAACTGCAAGGAGACCTTCACGGGCAGCGGCATCTACACCTGCACCAACGCCGGCTGCGGCAACCAGGTCGTCGAGTATGCCGCCGGTGAGGAGTGCGACCTGGGCACGGCCAACAGCGACGCGCCCGGCGCGGCCTGCCGCACCTCCTGCCTTCGCCGCGACTGCGGTGACGGCATCCTGGATTCCGGTGAGGAGTGCGACAACGGAACCCGGGACGACGGCACCGGGAACGAGATCATCGACCTCACCACCGATCCGCCGACCCTGGCCACCCGCCCGGACGCCTGCCGCGGCGTGGTGAACCCCGCCTTCGAGAACCTCATCGACACGCCCGACGAGCCGCGCTACTTCTGTCGCACGGCCTTCTGCGGCGACGGCGCCCAGGACACCGGCGAGGAGTGCGATGACGGCAACACCATCGACGACGACGAGTGCAGCAACACCTGTGTGATCGCCACCTGCGGCGACGACAACATCAACGTCAGCGTCGTGGGCGGCGCCGAACCCACCATGGAGCAGTGCGATGACGGCGCGGCCAACGCCAACGCGCCCGATGCCTGCCGCACCACCTGCCGGAACCCCATCTGCGGCGACAACATCACCGACGTGACCA
The DNA here is from genome assembly GCA_002841905.1 of Deltaproteobacteria bacterium HGW-Deltaproteobacteria-17. Lineage (GTDB taxonomy): Bacteria > Myxococcota_A > Polyangia > HGW-17 > HGW-17 > HGW-17. Next base: position 660 of record PHBF01000322.1, on the reverse strand, counting down.
GCGGCACCGGCCCCTCCGGCGGCGCCGAGGCGTGCGATGAAGGTGGTCTCAACAGCTACGAACCGAACCGCTGTCGTCCTGACTGCTCGCAGCCCTTCTGCGGCGACAACATCACCGACGACAATGCGCCGTTCAACGAGGCGTGTGACGACGGCGTCAACGAGAACGTGCCCAACATCTGCCGTCCGGGCTGCATCGCGCCCCGCTGCGGCGACTCGCTGATCGACGACGATCCGATGTGGGGCGAGGAGGCCTGCGACGACGGCGACACCGATGTGGGTGATGGCTGCAACGCATCGTGCAAGGTCGAGCTCGGCTGGTCCTGCACCGGCCAGCCCTCGGTCTGCACGGAGGGCTGCGGCGACGGCCTGATCCGCGGCTCCGAGGAGTGCGACAACGAGACCGACTTCATCCCCAACAGCGGCGACGGCTGCTCGGCCACCTGCCGGGTCGAGACAGGCTGGACCTGCACCGGGGAGCCCTCCAACTGCACGCCGATCTGCGGTGACAACCTGCGCTTTGGTGCCGAAGCCACGGCCACGGGCTGCGACGACGGCAACACCAACCCCAACGACGGTTGCAACGCCACCTGCTATGTCGAGGCCGGCTGGACCTGCGTGGGCCCCCCTTCGGTGTGCACGCCGATCTGCGGCGACAGCA
>PHBF01000321.1:3392-5728 GCA_002841905.1 Deltaproteobacteria bacterium HGW-Deltaproteobacteria-17 | reverse complement strand
ACCGCTCGACAATGTCGACGTAGCCGTATTTCGCCGCATAGACCAGTGCGGTGAGCCCGCCGGTCCCGGCATTCACGTCGGCACCCATCCGGATCAGTTCGTCCACCACCTCGGCACGCCCGTACTCGGCCGCCGTCATCAGCGGCGTCTTGAACGGGTAGAAGACGTGAATCGCAAAGGTCCCATTGGCGGTCTCCAGGAAGATCCGCTCCAGGGAATGAAAGGACAGGGGGGCGGCCGGAGTGAAGATCGCGTCGGCGCCCAGCGCGATCTTCCTGAACGCCGGTCCTGACCAGGCGGTCGTCAGGAGTTCGGCTTCCCGCGAGGCGTCACACCGCAGGGTGAGTTCGTCGCGGCGGGCTTCAAGCGCCCGCTTCACGATGGCGTCTTCGGCTGGACAGCAGGTTTCATGGAGCCCCAGTTCGAAGCCCTCCCTTTCCGGGTCGCAGTCGGTGCATTGATGGCGGCGCACAGCCGGGGTGAAGGAGCCCAGTTGGTCCCCCTGGATCCGCGCCTCCAGGTCCGGCCGGGAGCGCACCAGGTGGCGCAGCACGCCGAGGTGGCCGCCTCTGGCTGCGAGGTGGACCGACCCGGGGAGGGCGCGTAAACCCGCGTCCAGCAGGAGACGGACGACCCGGTCCTGGCCATGGATGACGGCGAAGTGGAGTGGCCGCTCGAGGAAAATCCGAGGGTCCATCTTATTCGCGGATCCGGCATGAATCCGTACCCACTCGTTATGCTCCTTCACCAGCCGTATGAACGAAAAGATGGCGTCGGAATTTCCCACCATCGCTGCGATGTCGAGCAGGCTGTTCCCGAAACGGTCCACCGGTTTGGTGTATGCATCTACGGTGCTGCCATGCAGGGGAGGAACCCCCAGATGTGGCAGGGGTCCCTGAGCCAGGATGGTCCTGATCCAGTTGCGGGTTGTCACCGCGCGCTGCTTGCGTCGTGGGTCGTCGTATCGGACGGCGCCCAGCGGGCCGAGGCATTCCCGCACTGAGGGGAGGCCGCGCAGCCCGTGAAAGGGGGACACGGGATCCTCGAGGACGTGGTTGCACATGGCCTCGAGGGTGCGGTGGCGTCCGCCGGGGCGGCGACCAGGCAGGCGGATCGACCGGAATCCGGCAGGCGCGGGCCCCTCCTCGTCGGGGAAGGCGAACGCGTCCGGGGCGTATTCCGTCTCCAGCCGGATCCCGGCTGCGACGATCCGGCGCATGACGGCAGCCTGCCGGGCGTAGCGCAGTGGAGGCCGCGGGCCGAACGTCTCCTCATCGCCCCCGACCGGTTGCAGCAGCCAGAGGAGCCACCAGCCGAACTCGTCATGATGGACCTTTGATAATCGCTCCGCGAGGGCCAACTCCAGCGCGATGGGCCAGACGTCGGCCGCCGAGCGCTCGGCCAGACGTAGCGGTCGGGTGCCAATCCCGAGGACCTCCGGGAACACGGAGGTTTCAACCGTGTCACGTGTCACGTACTGGGGGAGGGTGATCTGGATGGCATGTCCGTCGAGGAAACGCGCCAGGTCGTGCCAGTCACGGGATTTCGTGCGCGCGTTCCACCGGTGAAAGGGTACTTGGGGGCTCCATGGCAGTCCCGCGCAGCCACAGATCGCCAGGGCCAGCAGGGGTAACAGGAGAACAAGCGTCGAAATGGTGCGCATGGAAATCGTCGTCAAAAACACATTGTCTCGATGAAAAGAGGAAAGACACCGGCTGACGTCGGATTCCCTTGACTAGTAGCCGCTCAGGTCGCGCTTCTTCTCGCCGTTCTCGTTGTAGCAGCGGTTGGAGTTGCTGTGGCAGGAGGAGGAGGTGGACGTGATGTTGCCGCAGTCCTTGTTCTCGCCCTTCTTGCAGATCGCCTGCGCCTTCTTGCGGTCGGCGAACGAGTCGCCCTTGACGCAGACGCCGACCTCGCTGCCGGCCAGGCTGAAGCGGTAGCACAGCGCCGAGGCCGGGCCCGCGAAGAGCATGACGCCCATGATGATGGTGAAGGTGCCCAACATTGCCTTTTTCATGATTTCCTCCTCTTGGTAGCTTCCGGGATCGGCCGCGCCATGCGCCGTCCTGTCGTGAGAACGGAACGAGTATCCGCCCGCCCGCGATGCATGTCAAGCGGGTCGATCGCCACTTCCCCGCAGCTCCAGCTACCCCCCTCACCGCATTTTCCTTCTTCTTTTCAATCTTTCCGTGGAAAAAATCATTTCCCCTCTAGTTCTTGTTCCGTTCATTTCCGGAGACCAGACACCGCCGCGTTCCTGCCCGGCATCGACGGCATCGTCACCCGCAGCAGGCCGAAGCGCGGGCCACGGAAGGCCTTCACCACGGGGGCGT
>PHBF01000321.1:0-3199 GCA_002841905.1 Deltaproteobacteria bacterium HGW-Deltaproteobacteria-17 | reverse complement strand
TCGTTGATCCGGGCCACGCCCTGCCGGAAGTCTGAGATGTAGCCGTAGGTGCAGGGCAGGATCTCTTTTCCCGCTGCGTCGACGAGCCCCCAGGCGCCGTAGAGATCGTTGGGGCGCTCCGTGCCGATCCGCATGACCCGGGCGACCCCGCCGTCGAAGGTGCAGACCCGGTGGTAGTTGTTCGGAATCAGTTGCTTCCCGGTCAGGTCCACCATGCCCGAGAGGCCCTTTTCGTCGGTCACGACGACGGTTCCCTTGTTCACGACGCCTTCATGCCGGCAGTGCAGTGGACCATGCGTGTAATCGGGAGCCTCGACGGTCTCGATGCCGCTGAATTTTGCGGGCAGGATCCATTTCCCCTGGAAGTCCATGACCCCGTGACGGCGGCACGTGTGCCCCCGGGGGCCCGGCGAGCAGTCCTGGCCCACGACCGCGTACGGGCCGACGGTCCTGGGCAGCGACTCGAACGCGAACGATTGGAGCATCCCCTTGTAGGGACTCCAGAGCCCCCATTTTCCTCCCTGGCAGGTCCTCTCGTCGTCGACCGACTTTTTCCAGGTGCAGCCGCGGTTCACCCAGAACGAACCGGCGAAGAACGCCTGGATATCGTCGAACCGGCCTGGAAAAGCGACCTTGGTCAGCTCGTCCCGGACCCCGATGCGACCGAACACCTCAGGCTGGCCAGGAGTTCCGGTGCCCGTCGAGATGGCGACCTTCATGATTTCAAAGCTCGTGCGAGCACTGGCCGGTTCGATCACAGGTGCGAAAATGACCTCCCCATCACGGTCCATGACGCCGAACAGGTCTGGCCGACAGGTCCTGTCGGCGCTTGTGCAAGAGTGACGGAAAAGGAACGAGCCATCATTTTTGGTCGGCCGCAGATCCGTGAACACGCGTTTTTCGTCAAGACGCCCGTGCCGGTCCACCAGCCGCCAGCGCGCCTTCACCGGATCACCGCAGTGATCGTCGGCATGGCATACGCCTGCCAAATTGCGGTTCAGTTCGCGAAATCCCGCGTATTCCACCGGCAGCACAATCCGTCCGTCCGCATCGAGGAGCCCTGATCTGCCTTTTTGCACGACCAGGTACATGGAATCGAAGATGAAATCGACTTCGTCGTATTCGGCCTCCAGCTTGTCCCGGAAGGCCGCGCGGCGCTCAAAATCTTCGGTGTTTTCAGATTCTTCGGTGGCCCTGTTGAAGAAAAAAGCCTCATCTGCAGGACCGTCGTCGACCTCAGAACCATCGTCCAATACAGGCGTCTTCCACGGTCGGTGAATCAGGTAATCACCTGGTGGATTCGGCGTGAACCTTCCGGCCACCGACAAGCTCCCGGCCTGGCCTGGGAGTTGATAGAAGAACAGGGTCTTCCCGTCGGCATCCTTCTGCAGGGAGAGATGACAGAGGTTGGGGAACACGCGCTCGACGTCCAATGTCGGCGGCAGCACCAGCTCCCCTGAGCCATCGATGAAGCCCCAGCGGCCGTTCTTTCTCACGGGGGCCAGGCCGTGGTTGAAATCCTCGATGACATCATAGTCGGCCAGGCTCTTCCCGACGCCGGCGGCGTTGCGGCACACGTAGCCACCGGCCTTGCGCTTCCTCACGGTTTCGCACGGGCTCCCGGACGGTCCGTGGAGAACATCGGGCGGACGGAAGCGCCTGCAAATGCCGAGATGGTGGCCGTAGTCCTCCCCTTGGATTCTCCCGTTTTCTTCGATCGTTTCCGTTTTCTTCGGCGGTTGCCGCTTCGCTTTCCACGCGTCGGCCATGGTACGGCTCCAAGTGACGGACTGGAGCAGTTCCCCCCTGATGGAGTAGACGCCGAAGAGCTGGCCAAAGTCCCGCACGAGAAGGGCGTCGCCAAAGAGCTCGATCTCCTCATACTGTTGTGGCACGAGGAAGTTCCCGTCCGAGTCGGCCACGCCGCAGGCCTCGGTGCATGCGCTGAGTTGGAGCGTGGCGCAGGACTGGCATACCACGTACAGCCCGGTGGGTGTGCTGCCCGCCGAGTCCTGATCGGACTTGTCGTACAGGTGGCGAAGTCCCGTCCATACGGGCTTCAGGACCCACTGCCCCCGCGTGTCGAGCAGACCCCATTGTCCATGGATGCACAAGCGGTCGTAATCATCGGACAGGTCCTCCTGGCAGTTCACATGCACGCGGGCGCGTCCATTGAAGAACCATGCGGGTTCGTCAAACTCAACATTGCCCAAAAAACGGCCGGAAGTATCAATGAACCGCCACCTTCCGCCAGCGACGTACTTCGGGAAACAGTCATCGTATCTCCGGTGTCCGCCAACGTTCACGCTGGCGAACCCCCCCATGAACCCGCTGCCGCCGGCGAAGCTCGCCGGGATGACGATCCGGCCTCGGCGGTCCATGTAGCCGGCCTTTCCTTGTTCCATGAACAGGATGTATTCCGATCGATTGTCTTCCAGCAGTTCATACCGGGGAGGGATGAGCTCCCGTCCTGATGAATCGAGCAGTCCGTATCGCTGACCACAGTAGGAGTTGCCGTTGAATTGCTCTCCATTGAAGACCTTGAAGTTCGGGACCTCATCGGTGCTCACCGCGTGGTACTTCGGCGGCACCACGATCCGGCCCTGGCGGTCCAGGCGGCCCTCGAAGGCGCCGTCGTGGATGGTGAAGAGCTGGCGTTCCAACATGGAGACCGTGATGAAGGTGAAGGTCGCAGGGTCCAGCGCGGCTTTCAGGGTTCGGGTCCGGGGGTTCGTCACCAGAGGGAGGCGCTCGGTCGCCGGGCGGCGGACGGGTTCCCTGCAGGACCCAAGCTGGCCGAGCAGGCACAGGAGCGGAAAGAGCCTGATGGGGTGGGCGCGCACGAATGAATTATGGCGAAGGGTTTGTCGGTGCGGCATCGGTGGCTCCTTGCCCATGGACAGATGGTGGAAAATCAATCATGCCAGGACGAAAGAATAACATTTAGAGGCGAATGTAAATACTTGAAAAGATGTGTTTTGGAAGAAGGATTTGGTGGTTCCGGAGCATTTTTGGGACGTCGCGCACGAGTTCATGAGACCTCAAGATGTACTACGGTGTAACCACCTATACGCCCTTGGGATACCAGCCGTCGACTTCAAGGATGGTGGAAGTGGACCTCAAGGATGGTCGCTGACGACCCGGAGGATGGTGGAAGTGGACCTCAAGGATGGTCGCTGACGACCCGGAGGATGGTGGA
>PHBF01000320.1 GCA_002841905.1 Deltaproteobacteria bacterium HGW-Deltaproteobacteria-17 | reverse complement strand
AGGTGGCGTTGGCGTGGCAGTTGTCGGTGCCCAGGGTGCACTCGTCGAGGTCGGTGCAGGTGACGCCGTCACCGGAGAAGCCGGCGTTGCAGGCGCAGGAGAATCCACCCAGGGTGTTGGTGCAGGTGGCGTTGGCCGAGCAGTTGTCGGTGCCCAGGGTGCACTCGTCGTCATCGGTGCAGACGCTGGGCTCGCCAAGACAGGAATATCCGGTCTCGATCTTGCAGTCGGAGGCGCATCCGTCGTTGTTCTGGGTGTTCAGATCGTCACAACTCTCGGTGCCTTCGATGACGCCGTCCCCACAGACCGACGGAGCGGTGCAGTCGGTGGCGGTGATCACCTCGACGGGATCGAGCGTGTAGGCGTAGGAGAACTCCACCATGCCGCCGGCCGGGATCGTCTTTTTCACGGCCAGGCTGATGGCGATGTCGCTGGTCATGGAGGAACCTACCGTGCAGGTGAAACCCGTGCAATTCCACACCGCCATGGGATCCCGGTTGGAGAACCCGCCGTAGGTTACGCGGGCGTCCGGATCCGAGGAGATCAGCGCCAGATAAGAGGCGCTGGCTCCGCCCACCGCCGCGGTGGTCGCGCTCACCAGGGCCTCCGACGTGCTCGTGCCGTTCCCCTGGCTGACGATGGTGTTGGTGGTGGAGTAGGAGCCGGTCAGCGGCTGCTGGTTGTCAGGGTCAACGTTGCGCATGTAATAAATAAGTTGATCGGAGGCCGTCGTGTTGGTCAGTTTGACGTTGACCAGGATGAACAGCCCCTCGTTGAGCACGGAGTAGGTGTGATTCACCGTGATGCCTGCCACGGAACCCTGCCAGAACACGGAGCCGCCGCCGCGCATGCCGCAGACCAGCGGTTCGCACTCCACCCGGATGCCGGTGAAGTCGCCCGGGATCTGGTTCAGTCCCATCAGCGTGCTGTTGAAGTAGTTGTTGGAGCCGACCCTGAGGCCGAAACCCTCCTCCGGAGATCCAGGGACAAAAAAGTCCCCATTGAAGGAGGCCCAGTTGTTCTTCTGGGGGTTGGCGGTGAAGCCGAGCCGGTTGGTTCCCCCGCCGGGCCGCGGATGCCATCCGACGGGGGCGATGCCGGCCGAGCCGAAGGACGCTGCAGCGGCCACACCCACCTCGAGCAGCCGGGAGCGCAGGAACACGTCGGCGCCCTGATCGACGACCTCGCAGAAGGCGTCACAACCCGCGCCGTCGACGGTGTATCCCAGCGGCGTGAAGGGGCAGATGTCGTCGAGGTCGTCGACGCCGTCGCCGTCCGTGTCCGCCGCCAGGGAGGTGGCTGGGAAGAGTCCGGTCATCAGGAGCGTCGCTGCCAGGATGGGGAGGACGCGGGCAAGCCGTCTCCAGGAAGGAAAACGAAGCGAAGTGATCAGGTTTTTCATGGTGCTTCCTCCATATCGTGTGTCGGGGTTTTCGCCCCGGCTAGTTGTTGACCGGCTTTCCCAGTTTCAGGATCTTGAACTCGACGCGGCGGTTCTTGCCGCGGCAGGTCTCCTGCTTGTAGCCCTTGAGGGCGGAGCAGTCCGAAAGCGGCGTGGTCTCGCCGTAGCCCTTGGCGGTGATGCGCGCGGCGTCGATGCCCTTGGAGATCAGGTAGTTCCTGACCGTCTCGGCGCGATCCGAGGAGAGGGTCAGGTTCTTGTCGTCATCGCCCACGTCGTCGGTGTGGCCCTGGACCTCGATCAGCTCCAGGTGGGTGTGGGTCTTCATGATCTGGACCACCAGGTCGAGGACCGGGTAGCTCGCCTTCAGCAGCGTGGCCTTGGCCGTCTGGAAGTAGATCTTGTCCAGGATGATGATCGAGGTCTTCGTGATCACGGCCTTCTCCTGGCCCTTGTCGGGGCAGCCGTCCTCGTCCTCGACGCCGTTGATGATCTCCTTCTCGGCCGGGCACTTGTCGAGGCCCTTGCACTGGCCGGAGAACTTCTCCTGTTGGTTCTTCTCGAAGACCCACGGGTCGCAGAAGCCGTCGCCGTCGTTGTCGGCGTCGGGGCAGCCGTCCGTGTCCTCGACGCCGTCCTTGTCCTCGGCGTCGGCCGGGCACTTGTCGGAGACGTCAGGGATGCCGTCCTTGTCGGTGTCTTTGTCGGCGTCGGGGCAGCCGTCGGTGTCCTCGAAGCCGTTCTTGTCCTCGGGCTCGCTCACGCACTTGTCGGTGGCGTCCGGGATGCCGTCCTTGTCGGTGTCCCTGGCGGCGTCGGGGCAGCCGTCCTCGTCCTCGAAGCCGTTCTTGTCCTCGGGATCGTTGACGCACTTGTCCACGTCGTCGGTGATGCCGTCGCCGTCGGCGTCGCCCACGGCCGGGGCCGTCTTCACCGGCGCGACGTAGCCCGCGCCCACGAACACGCGCAGGCCCGGGGTGCCGTAGCCGCTGGTCAGGCCGCGGCCCAGGCCGCCGGTCACGATGAGCCCGCTGTCATGGCGCCAGCGACCCGCGATCACCGCCTCGAAGGGGGCCTCCTCCATGTCGATGCCGCTGTCGGGGTCGGTCTTGGAGTCGGAAAGGCCGATGGTGCCGAAGATCTCGCCCAGCAGGCTGATTTTCGGAAGGATCGGGTACTCGGCGCCCACCGAGACGACGATCTCGTCATCGACCATCAGGTTGGCCACCTGCTTGGCCTCGCGCAGGCGGTAGCCCAGGTTGCCCACCAGGAACAGGCCGTTGCCGAAGCGCCGGTCCACGACCAGCCGCGGCTCGAACACCAGCGACGGATCCCCCGCGTTGGCGTCGGAGGTGGCCGTGGGAAGCGTCAGGATCGGCAGGAAGGCCAGCCCGAAGCCGAACTTCGACTGCTGCAGCAGGATCACCTTCGGGACCAGGCGCAGATCCGACAGCGCCACGGCTTTGAGCTTGCCCGCGCCGGAAAATCCCATGTCCCCCGCGTCGTCGCCGGTCTGGTACATCACGGCCTGCATGTTCACGCCCACCTGGAAATACTTCCAGATGCCGATGGAGAACGAAAGGTCCATGAGCAGTTGGTGCGAGATGACCGAGCCCGCGTCGTCCCCGTTTTCGAGGATCCGCAGCGGATCGTACGCATACGAGAACATGCCGCCGAGGTACCATTTAAGATGATTCAGACGCTGCGCGCTCTCCTGGGTGACCAGTCCGCTCGGGTCGGTGCTCATCTTGAAGTTCAGGATGTTGATCCCGTGAACGTCCTGGGCGGACGCGCGCAA
>PHBF01000013.1 GCA_002841905.1 Deltaproteobacteria bacterium HGW-Deltaproteobacteria-17 | reverse complement strand
CCACTCCCGCCTGCAGCCGCAGATCCAGATCGACTGGCCCTCGGCCGAGGAGGAGCTGCTGATCCTGGCCAGTCAACTGCCGTTCGCCGGCAAACAGCCCTTGCAGAAAATGGTCGTATTTTTACAGAAGGCACACAGGCAGGGCGCCCCCTGGTCCGTGCGTGACGGCATCTCGGCGCTGCGGTATGCCGCCAAGCTCGGGAAGCTGGAGAACCGGGATCTCGACGAATTCTTCGCGACCGCCGTCCTGCACGTGTGCGGGAGCGAGGCGACGGAACTGATGGGAGACTGAGCGTTTCATGGATCACCAGGCGCTGCTGGAGAAATTTTTTGAATATTGCCCAAACGGACTGTGCCTGTGCACTGTCCGTCGGTCGGCCGCCGGCGCCATCGAGGAGGCCCTCCCCGTCGCGGTGAACGAGGCCTTCTGCGTCCACGCCGGCCAGCCCGCCGCGGAGCTCATCGGCCGTCCCCTGCACCTGATCCTGCGCAACTTCTACCTGCTCACGCAGAAATACTTCGCCAGCCTCCATGACCTGGGACAGAGCTTCACCCTCGAACTGCAACTGGAGCCCGTCCACAAACCCGTCACCGTGACCGTGTTCTTCCTCGACGAGGATCACATGATGGTGATCCTGCAGGACGCCACCGAGCATCAGGTCGCCGAGGCCGCCCTGCTCAGCATCGGCGAGATGTGGGCCTTCTCCCTCGAGGGCGAGGGCGACGGTGTGTGGGACTGGGAGATTCCGCAGAAGACCATCCACTACAGCCGCCGGTTCAAGGAGATCCTGGGCATCTCCGACGAGCTCAGCGACGTCGATGACTTCGACTTCAAGGACCGCATCCACCCCGAGGAGGTCGAGCGCGTGTCCCAGTCGATCCATGAACACGTCAAGGGCCTGACCAACAACTACGTGCAGGAGCACCGCATGCGCTCCGACGAGGGCTCGTACAAGTGGGTCATCACGCGCGGCAAGGTCATCAAGCGCACCGCCGACGGACGTGCCCTGCGCATGATCGGCACGCTCACGGACACCTCCGAGCGTCGCATGATCACCGAGGCCCTCCAGCGATCCCAGCAGTGGCTGTCGGCGTTCTTCCAGAACAAGACCCACGGCTTCGGCGTGGTCGACCGCCAGAACACCCTGTTCCTGGTCAACGAGACGCTGGCCCGCATGGCCGGGGGTCCGGTCACGGCCATCGCGCACCGCAAGCTCAACTCCATCATCGTGCCGGTGGACTGGCAGACCCATGTCTCCCGCGCCATCGCCGCGATCTGGAGCGGCCACGAGAGCGCCGCGCGCATGGAGATCCGCATCCAGGTGCCCCAGAGCGAGCCCCTGTGGGTCGAGTGCAGCCTGTCCCCGATCGTCAACTCCCAGAAGCAGGTCGAGGCCATCGCCGGCATCTTCACGGACATCACCGACCGCAAGCGCACCGCCGCGGCCCTGCACCTGGAGCAGGAGAAGTTGCGGCACTCCACCTGGATGCTCGAGCGCCGGGTGCAGGAACTGACCTGCCTGTACGAGGTCGTCAACCACCTCGAGCAGGTGAACGTGTCGCTGTCGGAGAAGCTGCAGGCCGTGGTCGAGGCCGTGCCGTCGGCGTTCCAGTTGCCCCAGGACACCTGCGCCAGACTCGAGGTGGAGGACCAGGTCTACCTGTCGCGGGACTTCGTCGCCCACGAGAACAGCCGGATCCACCCCTTCCTGTTCGCCAAGAACCGCCGCGGCTGCCTCGAGGTGTTCGTGTCCTCGGCGGCCACTCCGCCCACCGGAGAGATCTTCCTGCAGGAGGAGCAGGCCTTCCTGCAGTCGGTGGCGACCCAGCTGGTGCTCACCCTCGAACAGCACTTCACCCTCGAGGACAACCAGTTCCTGTCCTCCCGGCTGCGCCAGTCACAGAAGGTAGAGGCCATGGGCCGGCTCACCCATTTCGTGGCCGACGACTTCCAGGGCGTGCTCGAGCAGTTCTCCGAGAACCTCTCCGGCCTGAAACCGCACCTCGCAGAGAACGCCGAGGCCTCCGAACGGTACGACCGGGTCCAGACCGTGCTGCGCGAGGGCTCCCGCATGGTCCGCCAGCTGGCGTTCTTCTCCAAGAACCGGCCTCTGGAGGCGCGGCTGACCGACCCGGCCCAGTTGCTCGAACCGATCCTGGCCCAGTTCCAGGCCCGCTACGGCAAGCGCATCCGCTTCAACCTCCAGTCGGCCGTCGTCGCGGGTCAGACCACGCCCCTGGACCGCGACTACGTGATCCTGCTGGCCGACCAGTTGCTCCAGAACGCCGCCGACAGCATCCTCCACATGGGCAATGTCCATATGACCCTCGCACGGGTGCACCTCGACCACGAGGCCGACGATCACCTGCCCCCGGGCATGTACCTCCAACTGCAGATCGCCGACACCGGCGTGGGCATGGACGCCGAGGAACTGACGCACCTGTTCGAGCCGTTCTACTCCACCAAGAACCACCGGAAGAACGCCGGCCTTGGTTTGTTTGTTGTCCTTGGTATCATGAAGTTACATCATGGCGCAGTACGCGTCCGTTCCACGCCCGGGCACGGCACGGTGTTCACCTGCCTCTTCCCGGAAATCCAAAAAAACTGAGCTGCCACAAGGATTTTTCATGTCTTTCAAAAAAAGATTGAAAACTTGCGATCCCCGATCGGTTATGGCAGGATGCCCAAACGTCAGATGATGACGTCGATGTCCCGGGATGACATGCGTGTCGGCCCAGGATGTCCAGGAGCGTGAACATGAACACACTTTCTCCGGCCCCCGCCTGTGACAACCTGATTTCCTCGTACGACTTCCTCGAGCGCGACTTCCAGCGCGCCATCGAGAAGCGCCTGACGCGCCGCGGCGAAGGCTACATCATGCCGCGCATCCTCGAGATCCACGACATCGATCACCTCGAAGCCATCCTCGAGGCCCTCCTCGAGGGCCACGGCGTCGCCTCCATGTGCTAGTCCCCACCCGGTTTCCCCGTAGACAATCATCGTAATTCAATGGCAACGGCTGATGGTCTGCTACCTCAGGCGGGTCAGCAGATCGGCCAGGAGGGCTTCGGCATCCGGGCGCAGGGCGGCCGGGACCGTCCAGGTCACGCGGGAGGAGCCGGGCTCGCTGGACTGCACGCCGAGGTGGTCGTAGCCCTCGAGGATGAAGCGGGTGGTGCTCACGGCCGCCCGCGGCACAAAGAAATGCAGCCGCACGAGCTGGTCCGATTCCACGGACTCCACCGTGAACGAGGCCCGCTCCCCACCGTGGCCGACGGGGGTCTCCGGCTTCATGACAGGACCTTCCCTTCGAAGGCGTCCTTGCCGCCGAAGAGGCTGCCGCACCGGGGCGCGTGCTCGCGCACGACCGCCGAGACGGCGCCTGCGAAGGCGCGGATGTCCCACTGGGCATGGGCGTCCTCGCGCAGGCGGGAGAAGTGCAGGGTCTCGCGCAGGTTGGCCGTCCACGTCAGGCGCCGCCGGTGACCCGACAGCAGGGCGTAGACGCGCGCGGGGCCCTCGACCCGGGCGGCCGTGGCCTCGGACCGGGCCACCAGATCCCGGGCGCGCGCGGCCAGGACGTCGGTCCCGGCGGCCGCCGGATGGGTGAAGCCCAGGCGCGGATCGTACGCCGCGGGCGTGATGCCGGCGAGCCGGTGGCGCTTGAGCTGGGCGAAGGCCGCCGCCGACAGGACCCACTCCCAGGTCAGGCTCACGTGCTCCCACGGGCGTGGCGCCGGATCGTGGACGCTCATGCCGTCGGTGATCCGCGCGAAGGCCTCCGAGCGACCCTCGGGGGACAGTTGCCGGGCCCCGGCCAGCGCGGCGGAAAACGGCGCCCCGGCGCGCACGGCGTGGTGGGCCAGCACGATCGCGTCCCAGTCGTCCACGGGCGAGCACAGGTCGAGCCGTCCCACGGGCGAGCCTTCAAACGAGACGTTCTCCTCGAGCCGGGTCTCCTCGCTGGCCAGCAGCGTCCAGCCGGCGGCCTCCTCGCGGCGGACCCACGCCGAGGGCTCCACGTACCGGATCAGCGACGGCACCACGGGCTTGAGCTCGCCGAACAACAGCCCGGCGAGCTGCCGGGCCTCGGCCAGGGGCGACGCGGCCAGGCGCAGGATCATGTGCTCGGCCGAGCGTGCGTTGCACGACAGCCCCACCTGCCCCGTCACCGCCAGAGGCAAATAATAGCGCGCATCCTCGGCGGCCACGCCGGCGGTCAGCAGATCCTTGTAAAAGGCGACCGCCGCCGCGTGAAGTTGCAATAATTCTTGACCATTATCCGCCCACTCCTCGGGCAGGTGCCAGTCGGAGTCGAGCTTCACATAGCGCTGGCTCTTCTCGGTGTAGGAGGCCAGCCGGTGTTTTTCCAGCTCCTCGAGGGCCAGGCGCGACACGTCTTCTATGTCAATATTAAAAAATGCATGTTCAGCGATGGAGGCATGCCCCATGTCATAGACGATGCTCTCGTTGCTCTTGCGCGCCTTCTCCACGTTGGCGCGCGCGACCTCGCGCAGCTGGGCCAGCGTCTTCTCGGAGCGGCTCACGCGGGCGTAGGCGGCGGTGAGCACCTCGGGCGTGCGCACCGGGTTCTCGTGCACTTCCATGTTGAAGCCGGACAGCGTCACCTTCATCAGACTCTCCTCGTGGCTATCTCCGCGACCTGCCGCGGGACTTTCGCCTGGGCCTGGGCGGCGCTTCCTTGACCACTTCGAGCGTCACCGTGATCACGCCCCGCGCCAGGGGGGCCAGGCGCGCGAAAGCCGCCGGCGTCAGGTCGATGACCCTCCCGCGAATGTATGGACCGCGATCGGTGATCCGGACCTCGACGCTCTTGCCGGTCTTCACCTCGATCACCTTCACGATCGTCCCGAAGGGGAGCGTGCGGTGGGCCGCCGTGAGGGCCTTGGGGTTCACACGCTCGCCCGACGCGGTCTTCCCTCCGCGGCTGCCGTAATACGAGGCCTTCCCCGACTCCGTGTGGGCGCAGGAGGTCGCCAGCGCCAGGATCAGCAGGAGCTCAGCCACCATGCTTGCTCTCCCGCTTCTCTCCGGACGGCGGCCTGGGCTCGCGCCGCTCCGCCGGGGGCTTGGTGTCCCGCTTCTCCCCGGCCGCCAGTTTTTCGAGCCTCTCCCGGCGCAGGCGGAGCAGCAACTGGACGTGCTGGATCGACAGGATCGTCGCCGCGATCATGGCGGAGACAAAGATGAAGTATGCGCCGACCCACAGCAGTCCGGCCAACCCCAGGAGCATGAAGGTGAACAGGTGGAAGTCACGCTTGGTCAGGTATTTTAATTTATTTAATACACGACCCACGATACCACCACCGGGCTTGTCGGGGGACCCCAGTTGGTAGTCCTGGTTGTTGCCCGTGCCGGCGACCTTGATTAAATAATAATACATGACCACATTGGCGATCCACTGGCCGACGAACGCGGCCACGCCCATCCAGATGAAGTGCTCCTGCCCGGTGTACTGGTAGGACCACGCCGCGACGCCCGCAAAGAACAGGCAGTTGCAGATGTCGTCGAAGATGGTGTCGAGCCAGTCGCCCAGGTGCGAGTACTGGAACTTCACGCGGGCGATCTCGCCGTCACAGCCGTCATACACCGAGCAGGCCTGGATCAGCAGGCCGCCCAGCGCGCCCGACAACCACAGCCCCCACCCGAACACCGGGTGCCCCAGGAACAGCACCACCGCGGCGGCCACCGCGAACCCGGCGTTGAGCACCGTCAACTGGTTCGGGGTCAGGTGCGTGTGCGCCAGCAGCCGGCTCACCGGCAGCGACAGCGGACGGTTGAACGTGCGCGCGACCAGTCCGTCCTGTGGCTTGCGCAGGCTGTGGAACAGCAGGCGCTCGGCGTCACGCACGTCACGCCGGTCACGGATCTTCCGGAAGAACCCGCCTTCAGAGGATCTCTTCCAGGTCTTCTCCTTGTCGAGCCGCGCATGGATCGCCTGGATGTCGCCGCTCTCGGAGTCGTTCCCCAGCGACTTGACCAGCTCCGCGCGCACCGCGGCGGGAAAGAACGCCACGCCGGTCCATTGCTCTTCGCCGACCTCCAGGAAGCCGTCGGAGCGGGTGCCACCCTTGGCGCCGTGCTCGGGTCGACCACAGACCACAGTCGCCTTCTCGGCGTTCTTCACCAGCCCGATCAACTGCTTGTGCACGACCGCGTCGGCCCGCAGCCAGATCGCCCCGCCGGCGGGGAACTCGGGCAGCTCGCGCACGGCCTGCACGGTGGTGCCCTCGAGCTGGAGCACGCGACCGATGGGCTTCCAGTGGCCCTTCGGATCGAAGACGTAGATCTGGTGGATGCCCGCGTGGTGAAGGCCCAGCACGTGCCGCTCCACGAGGTCGAGGCCGCCGCAGCGCGCCCGGAGCAGGTCCGGGGACGACTGCAGACTGCCCGTCTGGAGAATCGCGCAGGTGGGTTCAGTCATGATGAGGTTTCTCCTGCGGGGGCAGCTTCTTCAGCATGAGGTAGCCCTCGCGGATACGGAACAGGGCCGTGAGGTGCCCCAGGGTCGCGAGCACGATCAGCAGCCATTCAACGGGCGTGAAATGCCACCAGCGCGGCACACCCAGCGCCTCCGTGCCGATCTGAATGAAGGGCACCAGGATCAGCAGCACATGGCGCTCGGCGCGGCCGAGCACGCCCGACTCCACGCGTCCACCGCCGGAGGCCTGGCTCTGGCTGCCCAGGAAACTGACCAGCAGGACGGCCACGATCGCCAGGTGCGCCAGCAGCGGGTCGGCGTAAGGGGAGAAGGCGATGCCGGTGAGGATCGCCACGTCGGTGTAGCGATCGACGACACAGTCCAGAAAGTCGCCCAGCGGGGACATCTTGTTGTGACGCCTCGCGAGGTGCCCGTCGAGCAGGTCCAGCAGGCCGTTGAGGATGGTCAGCAGGCTCGCCGCAACGAGAAAACCCCAGCCCCCGATGGCCCAGGCGACACCCGCGAGGAGCCCTGGAATCAGGCTCCAGAACGTGATGGTGTTGGGATGGGTGCCGGCCAGCCGTCCGCCGATCGGGTACAACAGGCGTTCCTTGAGCGGTCGAAACAGGTGCAGCATGACGAAAAACCTATGCTCCCACTACCAGGTGGTCCAGATCCGGTGCGAGGCCAGGAACAACGACCCGAAAATGATCATGAGGTTGGTGCTCCAGCCGAAGAGCCGGTCGGACAGGTCCGCGCGCGCGGCGCCTTCGGCCTTGCGGAAGGCCCTGATGTCCCGCATGAGACGGTAGACATACAGCGGGAGCATCAGCGGCAGCACCGTCCAGAGGAACACGGCGAAGCCGGTGGTCATCCAGCCGGCGCCATGGTGGTTGGCCGCGACGAGATCAAACATGGGGGACCTCCTCGCCGGGCTGCATGGTCAGGATGCGGACGTAGTCATGAATCACCACGACAATCGTGAACAGGGCCATCCACCAGATGATGGTCTCGGCGTAGAAGTCCAGCAGCACGCCCACCAGCACGAAGAAGGTCGCCCCGCCGACGGCCTCGGACATGTACGAACGGAAATTCGTGACGCGCCCCACGCGGCGGATGTGGATCACCCGGCCCAGCGCGTTGATCACGCCCGCCCCGAGGAACACCGCGACCGGCAGGACCTCGACGTAGCCCGTGGCCGCGGCGGTGACCAGCGTGACCAGGAAGAGCCCGGCGTCGGAGATCGCATCGAGCATCTCCCCGAAGGGGCCGGCGCACTTGAAGTACCGTGCGATGGAGCCGTCGACGAGATCCACGACGCCGCTGTAGATCAGCAGCACCAGCGCCAGCACGACGCGGTGGGTGGCCATCGCCCAGACCACCGCCGGCAGCACCAGGAGGCGCGTGGAGGTCGCGGCGTTGGCGGGGTTGAAGATCTTCCCGTAGGTCACAGTTCCCAAGCCTCCCCGGGGGCGAGCACCCGGACCCGATCGGCCATCTGGTGGGCGCGGGCCGCCTCGAGCACGGCGTCGACCGGCTCCCGAACGGGGGTGCCGGCCATGCGCACGACGCCCCAGTGGATGGGCACCATCATGCGCGCTCCGGTCTGCAAAAACAACTCCCACGCGGTCCGGGGGTCGATGTGCACGCCCTTTTTCCCCCGGCGGCGCTCATAGTACGCCACCTCGCGCATGCCGCCCACGGGCAGCGCCGCGGCCGAGAGCACGAAGCGGTCCGCCAGCTGCGCCATCTCCGGCGACGGTCCGAAGTCGATGTCCCCGGCGGCGAAGAAGGCATGGGCGTCGTCGGCCAGGACGTAGCTGTTCACGCCGGTGTCCTGCCAGGGGAAGAACCTCCCGCGCACGTGGTTCACGGGGATGGCCGTGATCGTGAAGGCCCCGGCAGTCGTGCTGTCACCCCAGGCCAGCTCGCGAACTTCAGAGAAGCCCAGTTTGCGCACGAAGCGCCCCACTCCTGATGGGACAATCAACATACAATCACGCGGCAAGAGCGCCAGCGACGGCAGGTGAAGATGATCCGCGTGGGCGTGGGAGATCGTGATCGCGGTGAGCCGTGGAAGGTCCTGCAAGGCAAGGCCCGGCGCGGTGGCGCGCTTCTTGAACATGATGCGCGGCGTGAGCAGCGGGTCGGTGAGGACCGCGTCGACGCCGGACTGCAGCAGCAGGGTGGAGTGGCCGAGGAACGTGCACTTCATGATCTCACAACTCGTCTCCGGCGAACGTCAGCACCGAACGGATATGATCGGCGCCCCACCACAACATGACCAGACGGTCCAGCCCCAGCGCGATGCCGGAGACCGGGGGCATCCCCTCGGCCAGCGCCTGCAGGAACTTCTCGTCGAGGGGATACTCGGGGGCCCCGTGGGTGCGGCGCCAGGCCAGATCCTCGAGGCTGCGCGACCGCTGCAGCTCGGCGTCGAGCAGCTCGCCGAAGCCGTTGGCGATCTCGAGATCGCCACCACCGGGCGCCGGGGCGAAGAACTCGAAGCGGTCGGCCACCTGTGGGTTCTCCGGGATCAGGCGGGCCAGGGAGGCCATGGGCGCGGGCCACTCGGTCAGGAACACCGGGCCGTCCTCGCACAGCCTCGGCTCGATCCGCTCCACGAACACCGTGAAGAATGCCTCCTCCCAGGACATCCCGCCGTCGGGGACCGGCAGGCCCGCCTGCGCCAGCAGCACCGCGGCCGGCGCCATCATGTCGGTCACGCCGGCCAAGCGCGCGAAGGCGTCGGCCATGGGCAATCTCGCATACGGCGGCGGCGGCAGCGGTGAGGGCACGACCTCGTGCTCCTGCACATAAACAATCAGGGCCTCCACCTCGGCACGCAGTTGGGAGGTGTCGGCGCCGACGGCGTACCACTCGAGCATGGTGAACTCGGGGTTGTGCCGTGCGCCGGTCTCGTCGCGCCGGAACGCACGGCAGACCTGGTAGATCGAGCCCGTGCCGCCGGCCAGCAGCCGCTTCATCTGAAACTCGGGGGACGGTGAGAGGAACCAGTCGTCGGCCGTCAGCGCGCTCAGGTGCGTCTCCACCCCCGGGGACGGCACCCGCAGCGGCGTCTCGACCTCCAGGTAGCCCCGCGTGTCGAAGAACTCACGCACGCGCCGCAGGATGCGGTGGCGGAAGCGCAGGGCCGCCAGCCGCGTGCGACCCGCGGCGTCCGTGCGGTGCAGCCGGCGCCACTCCTCACCGGGAAACGGCGTGCCCGTCCTCTGCACGGCCGCGGTCAGGCAGGTGCCCTCCCCGGTCGTGTGCAACCAGCCCCAGTCTCCGGGTTGTATGTCGTCGTGGATGTGCTCGAGCGTGACGACCCCTCCGGCGTCCTCGGCCAGCGGGGGTTGCCGCGAGACCAACCGTCCCGGTCGCGGTGCACCAAGCATGCGCGAGGAGCCTATTTCTTCACGCGTTCGACGTATTCACCGGTGCGGGTGTCGATCTTCAGCCATTCGCCCTCGTTGACGAACAGGGGGACCTGCACGGTGGCGCCCGTGATCAGCGTCGCGGGCTTGGAGGCGCCCGTGGCGGTGTCGCCGCGCACGCCGGGCTCGCAGTGGACGATCTGCATCTCGACGAACGTCGGGAGCTCGACGCCCACCGGCTTCTCGTTGAAGAACAGCACGTCGGTGACGAGGTTGTCGATGAGCCAGCGCGAGTCGTCGCCGAGGACCTCGGCTTCGACGTGGAACTGCTCGTACGTCTCCCGATCCATGAACACGAAGTGCTCGCCCTCGGAATACAGGAATTCCATCTTGCGGTTCTCCGTGTTGGCCAGCTCGATGCTCTCGTTGGAACGCCAGGTGCGCTCGAGCACGGAGCCCGTGATCAGGTTCTTGATCCGGCACTTCGTGAACGCCGTGCCCTTGCCTGGCTTGACGAACTGGGCTTCCACGACCGTGTACGGATCGCCGTCGACCAGGATTTTCAGGTTCTTTTTCAGATCGGACGTACTTGCCATCGCTCACCTCTTCTGGTCCGTCCGGACCCGCTGCGGGTCCAAACGGTATTAAAAAACACGCGCGCGCGGGACGCGGCAGGCCGTTATATACTGGTTTTTCCCCTTTTTGCAAAGTGGATTTTCTTTCCTTTTCCGAACCAAGGAGAGGATCACCACCCATTTCATGTTGCACGAACCATATCATTAATATTTAATTAATGCTAATGCCTCCTGTTATCGTCACGCCAGCCCGACCGCTCCACCTCATCCGATCATTGCAAATGTTGCGTCTTGAATCTGGATGGATATGATCCCAGGATTCATTTCCGGGAGGCGGTCGCATGGATTTTCTGTCGTGGTTTCTGGGCTTCTTCATCGGTGGCCTGGTCGGCTTCTCGGTCGCGCGGCTGCGGTCGCGATCCCGGATTGGAAACCCGGAGCAGGAGGTGGCCCAGCGCGCGGAGCTGGAGCACGTCGGCCTTCTCCTGGCCGGGGCCCAGGAGCGGATTCGATCCCTGGAAGCGCGGTGCGCGGAGTGGAGGGAGGAGCAGGCGGTGTGCTCCGGACGGCTGGACCGGCTGCAACGCGACAAGAGCGGCCTGGAAGCGGAGGTGGCGCGGCTGGAACAGGCGCTGGAGGGGACCCGGGCAGCGGCCGATGAAAAACTCGCGGAACTGAAGTCGGCGCGGGACCAACTGGTCACGACGTTTCGGGCCACGGCCGCCCAGTTGCTCCAGGAGACCCGGGAGCAGGGGGTGGAACAGCAACGGGAGAAGCTCGAGCTCGCCCTGCGACCGTTCCAGGACCAGCTCAAGGGATTCCAGGAGCTGGTCCGGACGACGTATTCCGAAGAGGTGCGTGACCGGGCGTCCCTGAAAAAGGAGATCGAGCTGCTGGCGCTCCGCCACCAGAGCCTTTCCCAGGAGGCGCAGCGCCTCACCCTCGCGCTGACGGGCAGCTCGAAGGTCCGCGGAGACTGGGGCGAGATCACCCTGCTGCGGCTGCTCGAGAAGAGCGGCCTCCGGGAAGGCCACGAGTTCCGGATCCAGGAATCCACGACCCGGGCCGATGGCTCCAGGCTCCGGCCCGACGTGGTCGTCTCCCTGCCCCAGGACGGCGCGCTGGTCATCGACTCCAAACTCCAGTTGATCTCCTGGATGAAGGTCTGTGAGGCCACCACTCCGGAGGAGATACGAAGCGCCTCCGCGGAGCTTGCCACCGCGATAAGGACGCACTTCCGCAGCCTGAACCGGAAGTCCTACCAATCCATATACAAAGATTCCATGGACCTGGTGGTCATGTACCTCCCCATCGACGCCATGTTGATGGCCGCCCTGGAGGCGGCCCCTGAATTGTTCGAGGAGGCCCATGCATTGGGCGTGATTCTCACTGGACCAACTTTACTGATGGCTCTCTTGAGCAGCCTGGCACAGCAATGGCGGACCCGTCACCAGGATCAAAACGTGGTGAAGATCGCCAAACTCGCAGAGTCGCTTGGTAAAAAATTAGAGGGCTTTCTGGCCAACTACGAAGAGATCGGCCAGCGCCTGCGACAAGGCGTCGCAGTCTATAACCGGGGCTGGGGCCAGCTCGCCGGGGGCAACGGCAACGTGATCCGGCGGGCCGCCGAGCTGGGTGAACTGGGCATCAAGTCGGCCAAAAAGCTGGGTGTGGACTGGGAGACGGCCGAGCTCGCCGTGGAAATGCTGCCGCTGGCCGGGGATCCGTTGGAGGATTGATTGTTTTTATATAAAGGCCAAACCTTCGTGGGTGAGATCCGGGAACACGGGATGTGAATTGGCCAGGTGGGGTGCGACCAGGGAGGCGGTCCCGCCGGTCAGGATCGTCAGGGGTGGCTCGGGGAGGGATTCGTGAATCCTGGCGATGATGCCGTCGATCTGGGCGAGAAAGCCGAACCAGAGCCCGGCGTGAAGGCAGGCCTCGGTGTCTTGACCCACCACGGTGTCCACCGCGATGGGCGCCACGAAGGGGAGCGCCGTACGTGAAGGGAGCGCGAGCGACAGTGTATCCAGTCCCGGCGCGATGACGCCGCCGGCGAAGACGCCCTGACCCTGCGGGTCGGACGCACCGGGCGCGAGCAAAAGGTCCCAGGTGACCGCGGTGCCCATGTCCACGACCAGGCATGAACGGGCGAAACGACGCCAGGCGGCGCTGCAGTTGACCAGCCGATCCATTCCCACGCGCTCCGGCGCGGGCACGGCATAGCGCAGCGGCAGATCGGTGTGGCGCACCAGGCGACAGGAAACGCCGGCCTCGTCGGCCCATTCCGCGATCACCGCCTCCACGTCACGCACGACACAGCAGACCCGGAGTTCCGAGACCTGGCAGCGCATCACCGTCCGAAGCCACTGTGAGCGCGTCCCAGGGTCACGGGCGATCCACTCCCGGGTGGGCCAGGCAGCCAAACGGCGCACTTCGACTCCATTGGCGACGGTGGTGCAGAGCGCGACGCTCACGTGGGTGTTGCCGACGTTGACGGTCAGGACGGGGGAATTCATGCCGGATCTTGTTCGCGGGGCTCCAACGCGAGCGCCAAAAAGCCCACGGTGCGATCGGGGTAGCACAATTCGAGGGCGTACACGCCGGACTCGGGCAGGTCAAAATGGAAGGCGCCATGATCCTCGGGAGCCGAGTCCAGCAGGGTGCCGTCCTTCTTGAGCTCCACGCGGGCCGGCACGATCGCCGGTGCCGGAAACGAAAGGTTGAGCCGCGCCCCGCCGTGCAGATCCGGGGACAACTCCAGGTGGGCCCCGTCGGCCGTGACCGTGCGGACCCCCACGAGCTCGGCGCCGTTCTCTCCGCGGACCCCCGCGACCACGGCGGGCTGCCAGGCCAGGCTCGACATCACGACCTGGACCTGCTTGTGCACCCAGCACACCAGCACGTCAAACGGAGAGGACGAGGCCGCCTGCTCCTTCCAGTCATAGTTCTCCCATTCGGCGACGGTGTCGACGAACTCCCGAAGGTCCGCGTCCAGATCACCGGGGATGCGCGTGCGGCCCGTGGCCATGGACACGATGTCCTGCAGCGACACGCCCGACGCCCTGTCCGCGGCCGCCCTCCGCGCCGAGTACACGCGCTGGAGGATGGCTTCCCAGTCTCGATGTTGCCCGCTCATGTTCCTGCTCCTCTCCGATCTCTTCCGATGTTCGAACCGCGAACACCCCGGTATACGCATCCACGCCGGAAATCTGGACGCCCCCTAGCGTTTCAGACGCACCGTGCTCAATTCGGCGACCGCGTCCATCAACTTGTGCAAAATCTTGTTCTTCTTGCTGTACACGGTGTTGATGTTGAGCCCCAGGCGCGCGCCGATCTCCTCGGGGGCCAGCTGGGCGTCGTAGGCCAGCTCGAGGAACTCGCGGTCCCCCGGCGACAGCGTCGCGATGGCCGCCAGCAGCAGGCGGCTCTCTTCTTCGCGTTCGGCGTTCTCCACAGGGCTGGCCATCATGGAGCGCGGCTGCGCGACCTTGCGCTCCGTGTCGTCGAGGGACACCGTCGGGCGCGCGTTCTTCCGGATGTGATCGACCGTGGCGTTGGTCGTGATGATGCCGACCCACGTGCTGAGACGATAACCCCGCGCCGGATCGAACATGCGCAGTTTTTTGTAATCATCCTGCAAAAAACTCAGGAAGACGGTGCTGATCATGTCGTCGATCTCGTCCTCCGTGAAGTCAAATGTCCATTTAAAGAAAACTTTACGGATACAGGAGGCCACCAGCCGCTGATATCGGCGGTAGAACTCGGAGAAGGCCGCCGATTCACCCTGAAGGAGCCGTTCAAGCAGGGTCAGTTCCTCGGCTCTGAGCTGGTCGTTCTGGGTCATGAAGCCTCCAGTTGCAGATTCATGCAACTATTCTTCGGTCTCCGGCGCGCAGAACTCCAGGCGCTGATCCGAGGTGAACAGACCCACGGTCTCCATGCCCACGATCAACTGACTGGAGCCGGCGTGGTCGATCTGGAACAGCGAGCTGGTGTACACGGTCCGCCGGCTCGCCAGCTGGATGCCGACGACCTCCGCGTTGATGCTGTCCTCGAGCCGGCCCAGACGGGTCCCCGGAGTGTCTACGAACGCCATCTGCAGGGGGCGAGGCACCTCGCCCAGGGTGAGATAGACGCGCCCCAGGGTGTCCACGACGGGCTCGGTGACGGCCATCACGACGATCTCCTTGTCGGAGGTCAGGTTCGTCGGAACCTGAAGGTCGAGGGTGGAGGCGCCGGTGTTGACGTCGAGACCACGCAACTTGCCGGCGGTCGTCCCGAAGACGAGCGTGTTCCGGTAGAGCGCCAGGGAGGTGGCGATGTCCAGGTGCATCACCGACCAGGCCTTGCGTCCGGTCTTGAGGTCCAGCGCGACGATGTTGGGGAAGCGCCGACCGCCGGCCCCGTAGGCGACGATCACGCGGGAGGTGGCGGGATCGCCCACCAGCGCCAGCGGCTCGGTGGTTCCGACCTGCGCCTTCCACAACTCACGGGCCTTGCCGGCGGCCAGATCGGCGACCGCGTAGGCGTGCAGGCCGCCCGTGGCGTCGGGCACCACCACGGTCTGCGTGTGGAGCACCGCCAGCGGTGGATACCGGCGCTGGGTGTAGACACCCGGCAGCGGGATCTCGACGAGGGTCCTGCCCGACGCCGGGGCGACCGCGCGTACCACGGCCCGCGCCGAATAGGTGTTGCGGACCGCGCGGGCGCTGCCCTTGATGTTGCCGTGCATGATCACGAGCCGGTCGTTGACCAGCAGCGGTGGATGCCACAGCGAGGGTTTGCCGTAGACGTTGCGCCACAGGGTCGTGCCCGCGGGTTGTCGGACGGAGGACTCCTGGTTGTTCACCAGGAAGTAGCGGCCCTCGGGGAGCATCAACACGTGGGAGGCCGGGAAGCGGGCGTTGGGAAAGCGGTTGCGCAACTGGAGGCGATGGGAGAACTGCCACAGTTCGCCACGCGCCGAGAGCATCGAGAAATAATTGGCCCCTTCATACAGGAAGAACGGCGCCACGACGGCCTTCTCCAGCATCGTGCAGATGTCCTCGGCGCCCGAGGACGGACCCGAGAAGGCCACCTGGCCGGTGCGCAGGCCGTTGCAGCGAAACTGGTTGCACAACTGCACCTCGGTGCGCATCACGTCGTACACGGGGCGACCGGGGAGGCCTGTCCAGGGCAGCCCGGCAAACACGGGCGTTGCCCAAAGCAGCAATAGGGTCAACAAGAGGGGAACCGATCGTCGCATGCGGTTCTTTCTGCCTTGCCGGGTCCGAAACCGGACCCGCTGGTTGCACAAACACCTGTACAAGGCGATAGGAACTGTATACAAATGGAGCCCGGGAATCAACTCATGTTTCTTGTTCCCGCCATCTTCGGGGGTGTCGTCATGAAAGAGAGCAAGTCCACCATTCTCATGAACTGGATCCTGGATCAGGCGCTGGCCGGTGTGCCGCCGTTCGCGCCCGCCTCGGCGCTGGCAGAGGACATGCGCCGAAGGCTGCCCGAGGCGGCGCCGCAGGTGCAGGCGTCGAAGTTGATCCTGCGCGAGTCCGTGAAGAACTTCTCCACGGGCTTCGTGACCGGCCTGGGCGGCCCGGTCACGCTCCCGCTGGCCGTACCCTCGGCCCTGCTCTCCTCCTGGCTGCTGCAGGCCCGGCTGGTGGCTGCCATCGCGCTGCTGCACGGGCACGACCTGAAGGATCCTCGCATCCGCTCCCTGGTTTTATGGGCCCTGTTCGGCGACGCCGTCAAGGAGGTGCTCAAGTCTGCGGGCGTGCCGCTGACCAACCGCCTGACGGCCCGCTTCGTCATCGCGCTGCCTGCCAACGTCTTCATGGCGGTCCAGCGAAAGCTCGGCCTGATCTTCCTGGAGCGTTCGACCCGCTGGGGCATGAACAACCTGCTCAAGATCGTGCCCGTGGCCGGCGGCGCCGTGGCCGGGACCCTCGACGCGGTCGTGCTGCGCCGGGTGGGCAACACCGCGATCGAATGGTTCGGCGAACCGGCCTGAACTCAATGGGATGGTGAAATGGCGGGGGGTTCGGTGGACGCTTCCCGTGGGGACACGGGGGTACCGTCCCGTGGGGACACGGGGGTACCGTCCCGTGGGGACACGGGGGTACCGTCCCGCAGGAATTGCTGTCCCGAGATGACCAATTCATCACCGGGGACGAGGCCCTCGAGGATCTCCAGGCGCCCATGGATCAGCCGACCCGTCTTCACGTAGGCCAGGGCCGCGCGCCCCGAGCGCACGACGTACACGTAGGTGCGTCGATCCTCCGAGCGCATCACGGAAGAAAACGGCACGCGCAGCGCCGGCGGGCCCGGAAGCTCCATCGTGACGACCGCCTTCATGCCTCCGCGCAGCACCGGCTTGTCTCCGATGAACTCGTTGTCCACCAGGATCGTCACCGGGAACGTGCGGGTCTTGAAGTCAGCCAACGGGGAGACATGATCGATCTTCCCGGTGGTCTTTTTCGCCGGATCGGAGAACTCCAGGCTCACCGTGGACCCCGGCTTCAGATGCGTCAACTCCTGCTCGGAGGCCGGGATCACCACCCGGATCCGGGACAGGTCGAGCAGCGTCCCCACCTCGCGTGCCGGGGACACGAGATCCCCCTCGGACACGGATTTCTTCTCGATCACGCCCGCGATCGGCGCCCGCAGGAACACTCCCGAAAGGGCGACATCGGCCTGCCGCAACTGCGCCCTGGCGACGTTGACCTTGCCCTGCATCCGGTCGGCCTCGGCCTGGGGCAGGGCGTCCTGAACGGCCAGGGTCTGCATCCGCTTCGCATCGGGCTCCAGCGTCTTCACCTGGATCTGTGCGAGCTTGCGGTAGGACCAATAGTCCTCCTCGACGAGGGTGCCGAGCAGGTCGCCGGCCTTGACCACCGCGCCTTCCTGGAAGTGAAGGGTCTTGATCCGGCCGCTGCCCTTGAAGGTGAGCTGGATCTCGGCCCCGGGGGCGGTCGTCGCGGTCCAACGCAGCCGTTCGACGGTGGGCTGCTGCCGGAGCTTCTCCGTGCGGACGCTGACCTGGTTCTCCCCGGTCTGCCGGGGCAGGTCACCGGATCGTGACTGGGTGCAGGCCATCGGGGAGAAGAAAAAAATGAAGGGAATAATCGCAACGATTCTCATGCTTTTCCAGAGAGGGGCTTTCCGGAGAAGTACGCCTGAAGGACGGACTTGATGTCCACGCCGAGGTCCATCTCGTGTTCGAAGGCCTGCGCATAGACCGGCCAGTCGCGGTACTGCGGCAGCCTGGACAGATCGGGCTTGTGGATCTCCCAGACCACCAGCTTGGCGATCGTCTCCTGCACCGTCTGCATGATCAACTGTTCGGAGAGGTCGACGAACTGGAAACCCATGATCGAGAAGAGGCCGTGGGTGTAAACCCAGACCTGACGGATCACGTGCTGGATGCGCGCGGGATCCATCTTCTTCAGATATGGATGATCCTTGAAGGACGTGTGCTGGACGAGATGGTGGAGCATCTCGTTGGCCTTGGAGAAGTCCAGCCGCCCCGTCTGGAAGATCAAATGATAAATATGAGGCTCCTCCTTCATCAACTTGACCTGCATCCGGGCGATGTGGTGCAAAGGCTCACCCTCGATCGGCGCGCTGAGCAGGAACTCCTTGACGAAGCCGGCGGCATATTCGATCGTGGCCAGCTCCAACTCCTCCATGTTGTCAAACGCCCGATAGATCGGTTGGGTGGAGCAGTCCATGGCGTTGGCCAGGTTGCGCGTCGACAGGCGGACGACGCCGTTTCTGCGGACAAACTCGAAGGCGCCTTGAATCAGCATTTCGCGTGTAATGAAAATCCTCGGTGGCATTGAAATCACCTCCATGCCATAACACGCGTTATACTGATCTTCAGTTCCATAATCAAGGAAATACTGAGGATTTTTGTTATTTATTTCCAGTCTTACGGCAGGACTTCAGTAGGAAGGAGACGGGTGGTCGTGCTGCCGTCGCCGAGTTGGCCGAATTCATTGTAGCCCCAGCACCACACAAGGCCGTCACCGGTCACTGCGCAGGTGTACACATCGTCAGCATCCACGGCCCCGACAACGCCGAGGCCCGTGGTGGTCACGGGCAGGGAACGGTTGACGTCGGTCCCGTCGCCCAGTTCCCCCTGACGGTTGTGACCCCAGCATTGGAGCGTTCCATCGGAGATCAACGCACAGGAATGGGAATGTCCCATGCCCAGGGCACCGACCCCGCCCAGTCCCGTCACGGTCACCGGCGTCCAACTGTCGGTCGTGGTGCCGTTGCCGAGTTGACCGAAGTAATTATAGCCCCAACAACGCACGGTCCCGTCATCGAGCAGGGCACAGGTGTGCTGGTTGCCCGGCGCGATGTGGATCGCGTTGGTGATGCCCGTGACGTTGACCGGGCTGTTCCTCGTGGTGGTGGTCCCGTCGCCCAGCCGCCCGTACAGGTTCACGCCCCAGCACTGCGCCTGTCCGGAGAGCAGCACCGCGCACGTATGGAAATATCCACCGGCGATGACCTTCACGCCCGTCAGCCCCATGGGAGACACGGGCAGCAGGCGATTGGTGCTCGAGCCGTCGCCGATCTGGCTCGACCCGTTGCGGCCCCAACAACGCACCGTAGCGTCCTCAAGCAGGGCGCAGGCATGGAAGGCGCCGGCCGTCAAGGCCGTCACGCCGCTGAGATTCTGCACCGTTCCGGGCGTGGCATGAAGCACCGTGGTGCCGTCACCGAGCTGGCCGAAACTGTTGTCCCCCCAGCACTTCACCGTGCCGTCCGAGATCAGCGCGCAGGCGAACTCGGCGCCCGAGACCAGGTCGGTCGCGTCGGCGAGGCCCTGCACGGACACGGGCACCAGGGAGTCCACGGTCGTCCCGTTGCCCAGCTCTCCCATGTTGTTCTTGCCCCAGCATCGGGCGGTACCATCGGCGAGCAGGGCACAGGCGAACATCTGACCGGTGGCCACGCGTGATGCGCGCTGGCAGGTGGATGAACCGAGGACGCAGTCCACCGAACAGGATGGGGTGCCGCTGAAAAAGCCGTAGTCGCGGCAGGTGGCGCC
>PHBF01000319.1 GCA_002841905.1 Deltaproteobacteria bacterium HGW-Deltaproteobacteria-17 | reverse complement strand
CCCAGGTCAGGGCCCGCCGGTAGTCCGGCAGGTACTTCGGATCGTCGGTCGCAGGGGGCTTGAAGTCCCGGAAGACGGACCACTCCAGCACCTCGGGGCCCTGGCCGGTCTCCAAGGCCGTGAGCATCAACTGCGTGGAGACCCAGAGCACCGTCCCCAGCATGCTGTCCTCCTCGAACATGGCCAGGGACTGCCGCAGGGCCTCCCAGAGCCCGCGCAGGTCCTCGGCCTGGGGCTTGCGCCCCGAAGAGACGAGCTCCCGCAACAACTCCACGGCGAACTGCACCGTCGGCCGCAGGGCCAGCGGGACGGACGTGGCCTGCAGGCGAGCGACGTAATCCAGGGCGTCGGCCGTGACGGCCTTCTTCAGCACCTTGCGGTCCTTCATCAGATCCAGCAGCGGCTCGCTTTTGAACTTCGCGCACAGGTGCTCCAGCATGCCGCGCTCGCGCAGGCGATCACAGGCGCCCATGACGTGATCCCGGGCGAGCTCCAGGGCCAGGTTCTGGGCGCGGTGCACTGCCATGTCCGCGATGACCGTGAAGACCGCCGCCATGGCCACGTCGGCCATGGGGATCATGGAGCCCAGCCCCGACACGGGGAGCGACCGGCCGGAACCCGCCGACTGGACCCTGGTCTGGCTGTCCATCTCGAGGAAGACGCCTTCCTGCGTCTTGTCGTTGGCGGTCGGCGCCTGTTTCGGTTCCGCGAGGAAATCCAGGCTGTGCAGGTTCTCCTTGTAGAGAAGGGCGCTGCGCAGCAGCCGGTTCGTGCCGTCCTCGACGCGGGCGACGAAGACCAGCGTGTGCGGACCCAGCTCGTCGGCCTTCTCCAGCGGCAGGCAGAACGTGCGGGCCAGGGCCGGCGCCGGGGGCGTGGGACCCCGCCTGCCCGGGGCCGGATCGCTGCGGCGGACGGGCTCCGGATAATACGGGCAGACCAGGACGCGGCTTTTCACCCCCTGCTGCCGGACGTCGGCGGGCCTGGGCGGATCGGGATTCACCGCGACGGGCTTCACCACGTCGGGTTTCCCCGCATCGGGTTTTCCAGCATCGGGCTTGGGCGGCTCGGGTTCGGCGGTCCGCGGCGGGGGGCCCTCCTGCCGGAACGGTTTGGACCAGTTGGGAACCTGGGCGCCGGCCGCCGGAGCGCCTACCAGGACGCCCATGAACAGGGACAACGCAAGAAAAGATGCCTTCAAATCAGTCACGGCAGCAGTCTCCTGGATTTGGTGAGGAAAGTGCGGAAGTCTCCAACTGCCCCAAGGTATCCAAAATGTGATGCAGGTCAACAATGATATTTTTCCAGTCCCGGCATGGTTGACGTGACACCGGTCACAGGGTATGAGAAGTTCGCGAGGGTGTCTCCGTGACCCGGACTTCGTCGACCTCCACATTCTCTCTGAAAAAGGAAAACCCATGAATCTTCACCGTTTTTCAGGATTATTCATTCTCTGTTCGGCCCTGTTTCTGTCCGTCGGCTGTGATGACGGCAAGAAGAGCTCGTTCCCGAAGACCTGCGCCGATGACACCTGCTCCGGGCACGGCACCTGCGACGACACCTCCGGGCGCGCGGTCTGCACGTGCGACGAGGGTCATACAGGCCAGTCCTGCACGGCGTGCACCGAGGGATACCAGGACAACGATGAAAACGGCACCTGCGAGCCCACCTGCGCCACCGCCGGCTACACCTGCTCGGACCACGGCACCTGCGCCGACGACACCGGCACCCCGCTTTGCGCCTGCGAAGAGGGCACCGTGCAACTGGGTCCCGACGCCTGCCTGATCAACGGCGACGGCTCCTCCTGCGAGTCGCCGATCCTGATCGACTTCTCGACCGCAGGCACGCTGGGCAACACCGCCGGCGCCGGCAACGAGACCAGCTCCGGCTGCACCGACACCACGGCCGGAAACGACGTGGCCTACATGTTCGTGCTCAAGGGCACGCGCTCGGTCATGTTCGAGACCGAGGGTTTCGACACGGTGATGTACCTGCGCTCGGACTGCGGCGACGTCCAGACGGAGCTCTTCTGCGACGACGACAGCGGTCCCCGGCGTGCCTCACGCATCGAGGCGGAGCTGCCCGCGGGCACGTATTACCTCATCGTCGACGCCTACAACGAGGATGGCGAATACACCCTCAAGTGGACGATCGACTGCGGAGACGGCCTGGTGTACGATCCCGCCACAGGCGACTGCCTCGACGACCCCTGCGAGCCCAACCTGTGCGACCAGGAGCTCAAGCGCTCCTGCACGCCGGTGCTGCCCGCCTCCTATGAGTGTTCCTGCGACCCGGGCGCCATCGTCGATCCCGAAAACCCCGACGCCTGCATCCCCAACCCCAACCAGACCGGCGAGAGCTGCCTGGATCCGATCCTGCTGGCCGACCCTGCCGGCACGCTCCAGGGCGACAACACCACCTCCACCGGTGAGTTCTCCGGCTCCTGCGGCGGTGACGGCGCGGACCGGGTCTACACCTTCACGATCGGCGCGCGCTCCAAGGCCCACTTCTCGGCCGAGGGCTACGACACGGTGCTCTACCTGCGCTCGGCCTGCGACGACGCAGGCTCGGAGCTCGCCTGCAACGACGCCGGGAGCGCCTGGGAGGCCGAGACCCTCGACATCATCCTCGAGGACGCCGGGACGTACTACCTCTTTGTCGACACCTTCGACCGCACGGGAACCTTCGACCTGTCGTGGACCGTCTATCCCGACCCCTGCGCCGACGAGGAGACCGTCTGCCCCGGCACCCCGGTCTGCGAGGCCGCGGCCGACTGGTCCAGCCACACCTGCGCGTGCCCGGCGGGCATGATCGCGTTCAACAACGACTGCGTCGACGATCCCTGCGAGCCCAATCCCTGCACGGCTCCCGGCCGCACCCGCTGCATCGCCGAGCTTCCGGGGAATCACACCTGCGGCTGCGAGATCGGTTACGTCGACAACGGCGGCGCGTGCGATCCCGACCCGGCCGCAGCCGAATGGGCGGTGATCGTGTTCCTCAACGCCGACAACAACCTCGAGTCCTACGGCCTCGAGGACATCGACGAGATGAGCGCGGTGGGCAGCACCCCCGAGGTCGACATCGTCACGCTGGTCGATCTCGACTCCGACACCGCGCGGATCCACTATGTCAACGCCGGCGGCACCACGATCGTCCGCGAGATGGGCGAGCTCGACATGAGCGACTGGCGTGTGCTGCGGGACTTCGGCC
>PHBF01000012.1 GCA_002841905.1 Deltaproteobacteria bacterium HGW-Deltaproteobacteria-17 | reverse complement strand
GGCGGTCTTGGGATCGGTCTCGCCCTTGAGGCACTCGGCGTTGACGCAGATCGACAGCCTGGGATGGCAGTAGCTCTCCGGATCCACGCAGGAACCCTGGCACACCAGCGGGTTCTCCTCGCAGGTGCCCAGCGCGCCGTCGCCGTTGCGGTCCTCGTCGCCGTCGAACACACCGTCGTTGTCGGAGTCGGTGTCGATGTAGTCGGGCTGCCCGTCACCGTTGGTGTCCACCGGGGGCGTGTTGATGTCGGGCGTGCCCTTCTCCACGGCGTCGGGGATGCCGTCGTTGTCGGAGTCCATGTCCAAATAGTTTGGCATGCCGTCGAGGTCCGAGTCCAGGCGGCACTCGCACCCTTCGTGGCCGTTGGAGATGCCGTCGTTGTCGTCGTCGGCCAGCGTGTTGCACTCGAACGTCTTGGTGGTGCAGAGTTCCGTGGTGTGGTTGTTGGTGGCGTTGTTGGTATTGGAAGAGTTGAAGCCGGTCTTCTTGCCGCCGTCGTCGCAGGCGGTCAGCAGGAAGAAAGCACTCAGCCATACCAGGGCAATTCGGGAGTTCTGGGTGATCATGAGCATGCCTCCGGAAACGAGTGGACACAAACAGGTGACTCACTATACCGAAAAATCGGAAATGTGCACCCAGAAATAACGATTGTGATTGACAATGGTGGTGAATGTGGCGGTGGGGGGCCTGCGCCGAACTATTCCTCTTCAAACTGGGCGTCGACGACCTGGTCGCCGCCGGGCGCACCGCCGGCCGGCGCACCCTCGCCATGCGGGGGCTGGCCACCGGCAGCGCCGGCCTGCTCGTACATGGCCTTGGACATGTCCTGGGCCGCCTTGTTCAGAGCCTCGTAGGCAGCCTTGAGGGTCTCGGTGTCCTGGGAATCCAGGGCCTTCTTGGCCTCGGCGATGGCGCTCTCGACGCCGGACTTCTTGTCGGCCGGGATCTTGTCCCCGTTCTCGGAGATCAGTTTTTCCAGGTTGAAGATCAGGCTGTCGAGCTTGTTCTTGGCCTCGATCTGTTCCCGGTGCTTCTTGTCCTCGGCTTCATGCGCCTCGGCGTCCTTCACCATCTTCTCGATGTCGCTGTCGGACAGGCCCGACGACGCGGTGATGGTGATGTGCTGCTTGCGGCTCGTGGCCTTGTCGATGGCCGAGACGTTGAGGATGCCGTTGGCGTCGAGGTCGAAGGTGACCTCGATCTGCGGCACGCCGCGGGGTGCCGGCGGGATGCCGTCGAGGTTGAACTTGCCCAGGGTGCGGTTGTCCCTGGCCATCGGGCGCTCGCCCTGCAGCACGTGGACCTCGACGGAGGGCTGGCTGTCCGAGGCCGTGGAGAACAGTTCGCTCTTGCGTGTCGGGATCGTGGTGTTGCGCGGGATCAGCACGGTGAGCACACCGCCGAGGGTCTCGATGCCCAGGCTCAGCGGGGTGACGTCGAGCAGCAGGATGTCCTTGACCTCGCCGGAGAGCACGCCGGCCTGCACGGCCGCGCCCAGGGCCACGACCTCGTCGGGGTTCACGCCGCGGTGCGGCTCGCGCTCGAAGAACTCCTTGACCTTCTGCTGCACCAGCGGGATGCGCGTGGAGCCGCCCACCAGGATGACCTCCTGGATGTCGCGCACGGTGCGCTTGGCGTCGGCCAGGGCCTTGCGGCAAGGCTCGATCGTGCGGTCCACGATGGGGGTGATCAACTGCTCCAGCTGGCTGCGGCGCATCTTCAACTGGAGGTGCCGCGGCCCGGAGGCGTCCATGGTGAGGAAGGGCAGGTGGATCTCGGTCTCCTGCACGTTGGAGAGCTCGATCTTGGCTTTCTCGGCGGCGTCCTTGAGGCGCTGGATGACCATCTTGTCCTTGCTCAGGTCGATGCCCGTGTCCTTCTTGAACTCGCCGATGAGCCAGTCGATGATGATGCGGTCGATGTCGTCGCCGCCCAGGTGCGTGTCGCCGTTGGTGGAGATGACCTCGACGACGTTCTCGCCGATCTCGAGGATGGACACGTCGAAGGTGCCGCCGCCGAAGTCGAACACGGCGACGATCTGCTCCTTGCCCTTGTCCAGACCGTAGGCCAGGGCCGCCGCGGTGGGCTCGTTGACGATGCGCTTGACCTCGAGGCCGGCGATCCGGCCCGCGTCCTTGGTGGCCTGGCGCTGGGAGTCGTTGAAATACGCCGGCACGGTGATGACCGCCTCGGTGACGGGCTCACCCAGGTAGTCCTCGGCGGCCTTCTTCAGTTTCTGCAGGATGCGCGCGCTGATCTCGGCAGGCGCGAACTCCTTGTCGCGGAGCACGACGCGCACGTCGCCGTTGGAGGAGCGGTTCACCTTGTAAGGGACCTTCTCGATCTCGCGACCCGCCTCGGCGTGGCGCAACCCCATGAAGCGCTTGATGGAATAGACGGTGTTCTCGGGGTTGGTGATGGCCTGCCGCTTGGCGATCTGTCCCACGAGGATCTCGCCCTTCTCATCCATCGCGACGACCGACGGCGTGGTGCGCCCGCCCTCTTCGTTGGCGATGATTTTCGGTTCCTTGCCATCCATGATGGCCACGCAGGAGTTCGTGGTTCCCAGATCGATTCCGATGATTTTTCCCATAGTACTGCCTCCGGCTGAAAATCAGTTGCCGGTGCGGGCCTTTTCGGCTCCCGAAGCTCCCGGCTGGGCCGAAAAATAAGCATGGCCGGTGGGATGTCAATCGGATGGGAGAAAAAAACTTGCCGGCCCGGATGAAATTCAGGATCGGGCCGGACGGGCCGCGCCGGCGGGACGGGCGGCGGCCTGGTCGAGATACATGCCGCAGTTGGAGCCGACGCGGTTCTCAGCCAGCTCGCCGATGCTCAGGATGTGCGCATAGCCGGCGTCCACGCATCGTTCAGTAATCCATTGATTGTTTTCGGGGCAGGTGGCGTCGACGGCGCCCTGGATCCCGTTGGCGAGGCTGCTGCGCGTCGGATTCACGGGTGTGATCTTCAGCAGGAAGCGGTCGGGCGGGAAAACGTCGGCGAGCCTGGCGGGCTCGAAGGGGACCCCGCGCTGGAGGGCGAAGTTGAGGGTGATCCTGCGGTCGCCGGGCTCGAACCACCGCTCCCCGTAGGCGGCGATCTGCGCGAAGGACCACAACCTCACCGGGATCAGGGCGCGGCGGGTGTCCTCGCACGTGATGTGGAGGCTGAACTGCAGCTGGAAGCGGGCCCCGAACGAGAGCCTGCGCTTGACCGCGACCAGCTCCTCGAAGAAGCGCTCGCACGACGCCGGCGCGATCGTCGAGATGGACGGGTGGAAGCCGGGGGCGCCGTACCGCCGGCCCACCTGCTCGATGACGCGCACGACCTCCGGGTTGAAGGCGGGATCCCCCATGCGGGCGAACTGGATCTTCCATTTCGGAACGGGCACGATCCCGTCCGGAAAGCGGCGCATCACGAGATGGTCGATCTGGGCGAGCATCTCCTCGGCGGACACGATGCCGGCAAACGAGCCACCCGCGTCGCAGAAGGCGCAGTTCACGGGGCACCCCCGGAGCACCGACACGATGTTGACCCACTTCAGGTCGGCGGGCACCGGCGGCTGGACGGACTCCACGAACTCGATGCAGGCGCCGTCGGCCAGGCGCGCCACGAAAACCGACGCCAGATCCGGCTCGGCTTGCTCATGGATGACCTGGAGGACGTCGGCGGGCAGGTTGGAGTTCAAGAAAGACACCTCGGTTTCGTGCGCGCCAAAATACTGCGCACACGCATCCTTTATCAAGGAGATTTTTTACGGGTTGGCATTTCCCGCTTTTTCAACTATATAGAGCGTTTGAAACGATTCCGACCTGGAGAATGTGCATGCATAAAAATCTCATCGCCCTGGGTATTCTGACGGCCCTGCTGGTTGGTTGCTCCTTCGACTCCTCCGGCCTGAAAAAGCCCGCCGGTCCGGTCTGCGGCAACGGGGAGCTGGAGGAGGGCGAGGCCTGTGACGACTCCGGCGAGGCGCCCGGGGACGGCTGCAGCGCGACCTGCACGGTGGAGCCGGGCTGGAACTGCGATGAAATGACGCTGCTGTGCACGCCGGTGTGCGGGGACGGCCGGATCGTCGGTTCCGAGACCTGCGACGACACCGGGGTGGCGCCCGGGGACGGCTGCGACCAGAAGTGCGGCGTCGAAAACGGCTGGCACTGCGAGGACGAGCCCTCCACATGCTGGACGATCTGCGGCGACGGCGTCCGGACCGATGACGAGCCCTGCGACGACGGCAACCTCATCCCCGCCGACGGCTGCGACATCGACTGCACCGTCGAGACGGGCTTCAGTTGCCAGGGCAGCGAGCCGAGCCTCTGCACGGCCGAGTGCGGCGACAACCTCGTCGTCGGGGACGAGGTCTGCGACGGGGTCAACTACAACGGCGAGTCCTGCCAGACCCAGGGCTTCTACGAGGGCATGATCTCCTGCATGTCCGACTGCGTGCACCTGGATCTCGCCAACTGCGGCCGGTTCTGCGGTGACGGCGTGGTCGACGGGGACTACGGTGAGGCGTGCGACGGGACCGAGCTCGGGGAGCTCTCGTGCGAGAAGCTGGGATACCCCGGCGGCGTCCTCGCGTGCAGCGGGGCATGCCAGGCGGACGTCACCGGCTGCGACCGGTGGCTCCAGGTCGCGCTCGGGTATGAACACTCCTGCGCGTTGCGTTCGGATCACACCTTGTGGTGCTGGGGAGCCAACGGCGACGGCCAGCTGGGGCAGGGGACCACCAGCACCCAGCAGCTGACGATGGTGGAGGTCACCGCCCTGGGCAACACCGTCGCGGCCTTCACGCTGGGTGAATATCACACCTGCGCGGTGAAGACCGACGGCTCGGCCTGGTGCTGGGGTCGCAACTGGAGCGGCCAGCTGGGGAACAACACCATCACCAGCTCCAGCACACCCGTGCAGGTGAAGATCGACGCGGATCGCACCCTGGACAACGTGACCGCCGTCACCGCCAACGAGGCGCACTCCTGCGCGCTCACGACCGCGGGCGCCGTGTACTGCTGGGGCGCCAACTGGCAGGGCCGCCTCGGTGACGGCACGACCACGGATCGACGGGTCGCCACGCAGGCCACGGGCATGGCCGCCGGCGTCGCGAAGGTCTCCGCCGGCAAGGGTCACACCTGCGTGCTCAAGGCCAACGGGCAGGTCTGGTGCTGGGGCCGCAACTGGAGCGGACAGGTCGGCGACGGCACGACCACCGAGCGCACCTCGGGCGTGCAGATCACCTGGCCGGTCCAGCCGACGCCGGTGATCACCGACCTGGCCTGCGGCGAGGAGTTCACCTGCGTGGTCACCGCCGACGGAGGCGCCTGGTGCTTCGGTGAGAACGGGTACGGCCAGCTCGGGGACGACACCATCACCGACCACGGGACCCCGGCCCCGGTCACCGGCATGGAGAGTGGCGTCTCCGACGTGGAGGCCGGCGCCCAGCACACCTGCCTGATCAAGGACGATCACAGCCTCTGGTGCTGGGGAAACAATTATTATGGCCGCCTCGGGGACGGCACCGCCACGGAGCGGCACCTCCCCGTCGCGGTGCTGAACATGGACGCCGAGGTGACCGGCGCCGGAGGGGGTCGCCGCTCCACCTGCGGGCTCAAGGCCGGCCTGCTCTATTGCTGGGGATACAACTTTTATGGCCAGCTCGGAGACGGCACCAGCACCGACCGGTACCTGCCCACGCCCGTGGCGGTTCCGTGAGGTTGAACTCAGGAAACTATTGACATCGGCCGTCTGGCCGTGTATCGGCAAGAGCCGGTGGAGGGTATTTTCTTATGGAACATCGCATGTATCGAGTCATCGTTCGTTTTGATGCTGACAGTGAGCAGTTCTGCGCCGGCGCCCCGGAGCTGGACCTGCAGGTGATCGCCCCGTCCCGCGAAGAGGCCTTGAGCCAGCTGGACGCGGTCATCCAGGACTTCCTGGCCGAGAGCGAGAACGTGCCCGAGCCGCGTGACGCGGAGAAGGCCGAGAACAAGCT
This sequence comes from Deltaproteobacteria bacterium HGW-Deltaproteobacteria-17, assembly GCA_002841905.1. GTDB lineage: Bacteria > Myxococcota_A > Polyangia > HGW-17 > HGW-17 > HGW-17. The sequence goes on along the minus strand of PHBF01000012.1, from coordinate 13,506 downwards.
GGAGCTGGAGATGTCCGCCACGCTGAGCCGGGAACTGACCTTCTTCGCGCGCTCCGAAGGCGTGAGCGTCTCCCAGCTGGCCCAGGAGCTCCTCGCCGAGGCGCTGTACCGCCGGACGGGTTCCCTCCGCGGCGGGTACCAGGGCGGCCAGGGCAAGCGTCGTGACAACCGGGGCGGCAACCGCCCGGACAACCGCGGCGTCTCCCGCGAGCGCTACCATGACATCATGGAAAACAAGGCCTCCTTCCTGGAATACGTACGCGGACTGGAAAACGGTCGTCCTCCCAAAAAATAGCAGGATTTCGGTCTGATGTTCCGGTTTCGCTTCTTCTGGGGAGTGGCGTTTCTGCTCTGCCTGTCATGCAGGACCGAGTTGTACCGCAACCTCTCCGAGGAGGACGCCAACCGCGTGCTCGAGGAGCTCGCCCGCGAGCGCATCCCGGCCCGCAAGGTCAGGACCGACGCACGCCGGGGGACCTGGGGCATCGAGGTGCCCGACGGCGCCGCGTCCCGCGCGGTGTCCGTGCTTTCGGCGCGTGACGTGGTGCGGCCCCGCCCCGAGGGGCTCTCGGCGCTGTCGCGCGGCGGCTCGATCCTGCCCTCCTTCGAGGAGCAGCGCATCCGGTACTATGTGGCGCTGACGGCCGAGCTCGAGCGCACCCTCGAGGCCCTCACGGGGGTGCAGCGGGCCCGCGTGCACCTGGCGCTCCCGGGCTCGCAGGGGCAGTTCATGACCGGGCCCGAGAAGTTCGTGCCGACCCGCGCCTCGGTCATGCTCAAGGTGCGTGACAAGGAGTTCGATCTCCAGGCCGGGGAGATCCAGGCGCTGGTGGCCGGCGCCCTCGTGGACATGCCGCGCTCCGAGGTCGCCGTGGTGATCCAGCCGGTGATCACGGCTCCGGCGCCTGAGCTGGGACTGACCTGGGTGGGACCGGTGCTGGTGTCTTCGGGATGGGTGTGGGCCTTGATCGCGGCGCTGGTGCTGCATCTGGGGGTCGTCGCCGCCGCGCTGGTCCTGTGGGTGAGGCGTCGTCGAAAAAGAATGCAATACGCCCTTGATGCGTCCGGCACCCGCAACCCAACGGGTGAAAGCCCCGGAAATCCCCCAGCCGGCCGCCGATTCTCAGGATCACGTTGACTTCGCCTCCGGCTTCCCCTTAGATGATGGCGTCGACGGACCGCGTTTTATTTAGAGGTTGTCATGTCTTCTGCAGCTGTGCGTGATGGAATCGTTCTCATGATCGGCCTGATCATCTCGGTCGGCGTGCATGAGTTCGGCCACGCCGTCGTCGCCCACTGGCTGGGCGACCCCACCCCCGACAAACAGGGTCGCGTCACCCTCAACCCCATGGCCCACGCCGATCCCATCGGCACGCTGATCCTGCCCGCGTTCCTGATCTTCGTGATGCCGGGGAGCTTCCTGTTCGGCTGGGGAAAGCCGGTCATGACGCAGCCCCTGCTGTACCGGCGGCGCCTCGGGGGCAGGCGCATCACCATGGCCGCGGGCGACATCCTGGTTTCGGTCGCCGGACCCGTGATGAACGTGCTCATGGCGTTCCTGATGACAGGCATCATCGCCGTCATGGTGCGTGCCTTCGACGTCCCGGTGTCCGACCCGATGATCGCCGCGCTGGCGATGTATCTCATTTTGAATCTTGGACTTGCCGTCTTCAACCTGCTCCCGATCCCGCCTCTGGACGGCAGTCACATCCTGATCAGCGCCCTGCACCCGCGCGGGCGCGCCTTCACCGATTTCATGCAGCAGTACGGGCTGTGGATCCTCATCGCCGTGATGGCCACCGGCGTGCTGCGTTACGTGTTCCAGCCCATCATGGCCGTCGCCATGATGCTGATCCGGCTCGCCGTGGGAGTCTGACCATGATGGACAGTTGGATCCAGCTCTCCTACGACCTCGACTGCCGCCTGTCGGACTGGTTCGCCGGTCCGTTGGACCTGCTGCTGCACCTGGTCCGGCGGCACGAACTGGACCTGCGCGAGCTGCCCCTTTCGACGCTGACCGAGAAATACCTCGAGGAGATCGAGAAGTACAAGCAGTACAACATCGACGTCGCCTCGGAGTTCCTGGTGCTGGCCGCGACGCTGGTCGAGTGGAAGTGCCGCTTCGTGCTGCCCGGGCCGGAGACGACCCAGTTGACCAACGAGCAGACCGAGGTCCGCGACTTCTTCGCCCGCCTGATGGAGATCGAGCGCATGCGCGGCGCCGCCTCCTGGCTGTCCGAGCATCTGCTCATGGACCGTGTGATCTACCGGCGCGGCTTCGTGGCCGAGGTCATCGATCCCGAGCCGGCGGTCCTGCGCAGGCAGGATCCGGACCAGCTGGCGGCCACCTGGGGCCTGCTCGAACTGAAGGCCCAGCGCTCGGCCTCCTTCCGCGGCGTGGACGAGCGCTCGCTGAGGGCGCACACCGCGCAGGTCCTGCAGGTGCTCTACGAGGAGCGCAGCATCGGCCTGAGACGCCTGCTGACCCAGTATTTCGACCTCCGTCCGGCGCTGATCGTCGTGACGTTCCTGGCGCTCCTGGAACTGTGCCGTTCCTCCACCATCACCCTGGATCAGAACGCCGCCGACGGCGAGCTCCTGATCACGCTGACCCCCGAATATGCTGACACCGGATCCTTCCCGCATCTCGAACCTGCTTCGTGAGGTCGGCTGTCCCGAGGCGGACCCGCACTGGGTCCAGGTCGTGGGCGCCCTGATCTTCACCTCCCCGGCGCCGCTGCCCTTCGCGCGGCTGTGCGAACTGTTGCCCGAGGTCGAGCCACCGGTGCTCGAGGCTGCGATCTCCGCGCTGTTCGCCGTGCATGAGCTGCTGGGCATCCGCCTGCAGCGCCTCGGCGGCGGATACGTGTTCACCTCGGCCCCTGAGCTGGTGGACTGGGTGCGCCGCCCCCTGGGCAGCCGCGGGGGACGTCTGACGCAGGCCTCCCTCGAGACCCTCGCGGTGGTCGCCTACCGCCAGCCCGTGACGCTGCCCGAGATCAACGAGATCCGGGGCGTCGATGCCGAGACGAGCCTGAAGTACCTGCTGGACAAGAACCTGGTGACCATCGCGGGCCGCCGGCAGGAGCCGGGGCGGCCGCACCTGTACGCCACGACGCGCGAGTTCCTCACCGTGTTCGGGCTCAACGCGCTTTCCGAGCTGCCGGCCTTCGAGACCGTGGTGCCCCAGACCGCGCCGCCCGATCCCGCGCTGCAGCTGGAGGACCTGAAGCCCGCCGCCGGTGGGGACTTCTCCCTCGATTTTTCCTCGGTCAAGGCCTTCGAGGAGCAGGTCCATGAGTTGTCCCGCCGAATGGGCGAGGCCCTGGGCCTTCAAAACGAGCTGCCTCCGTCGGCCACCGAAGCGCCCTCTTCGCCGGTGGCCGGGGACACGCCACCGCCGAACCCCGTCGACCTGCCTGCGGCAGAACTGGAGAACCCGAATGAGTCAGAATGAACGGCTACACAAGTATCTCGCGCGCTGCGGCGTGGCCTCCCGTCGCAAATGCGAGGTGCTCATCGCCCAGGGGCACGTCACCGTCAACGGAAAGGTTCCGACGGAGCCCGGCACCACCATCGATCCGAACTATGACGTCGTGCTCGTCGACGGCAAGAAGGTGCTGCCCGAGGAGCTGGTGGTCATCGCCTTCCACAAGCCGCCCCAGGTGCTCTCGGCGGTGAGGACGCCTCCGACCGCGACACGGTGATCAGCCTCGGACCCGACCTGGGCGTGCGCCTGTACCCGGTGGGCCGGCTGGACTTCGCCAGCGAGGGCCTGCTCCTGCTGTCCAACGACGGGGACCTCACCCAGAAGGTGCTGCATCCCCGCTACCAGGTCGAGCGGGAGTACGAGGTCAAGATCAAGGGCGAGTTCACCAACGAGATCCTCGACCGCCTGCGCAAGGGAGTCCAGCTCTCCGACGGCCCCACCAAGCCCGCCCACGTGACGATCCAGCGACGGCCCGAGATGCAGTCCAACGTATGGCTGCGTTTCGTGATCACCGAGGGACGCAACCGCATCATCCGCCGCATGTGCGAGGCCGTGGGGCTGTCCGTGCTCCGCCTGCGCCGCGTGCGCGTGGGCCAGGTCACGCTGGGCGATCTCAAGCCCGGCAAGTTCCGCTATCTCAACGCCATTGAAAAGGACAGCCTGCTCCACCCCGTGCCCCCCGCCAAGCCCGGACGCAAGAAACCCGTCCGCCGGCCGGCGAGGAAATGATCGCCCGGACCCGTCCCTGCGTTTTTCCCTCATTTTCAGCTTGACATTTGCCGCCCGGAAGTTCATTACATTCCTGCCCTCGGGGGATTTGCGCCCGTAGCTCAGTTGGATAGAGCGTCGGACTTCGAATCCGCAGGCCGGGTGTTCGAGTCACCCCGGGCGCGCAAGACCAGGGCCCATAGCTCAATCGGTAGAGCAGCGGACTCTTAATCCGGAGGTTGAAGGTTCGATTCCTTCTGGGCTCACAAATTAAGCGTTTTTTGTTCCTGCGGTTTTTTTGAAATTTCCCACATCGAAAGTTTTTCAGGAAAGGATGACTGATATGAAAATTGCAATGATCCCCATGTTGTTGGCCGGTTTTGGACTCGTGGTGGTGGCCGGTTGCGGCGAGGGCAAGCCCTCCTGCGAGCTGCTCTACAAGCGCCTCGACAAATGTGACAAGATGCCCCTGAAGAAGGACGTCTTCATGGAGATGTGCAACAAGAAGAAGGACGAGCACTCCGAAGAGATCGCCTGCTCGGCCAAGAAGGGCTGCGACGACTTCAAGAAGTGCATGGAAGACGCCCGCAAGGCCGCCTCGGCCAAGCGCGCCCAGAAGCGCTTCGACGAGGCCATGGGCAAGAACGACCTCAAGGACGCCATGATGATCTGCGACATCCACAAGGACAACCTGTCCGAGGACCTCAAGAAGAAGTGCGGCGAGCTGGGCCCGAAGGCCTTCGACGACTTCATGAAGAAGGCCACCGAGCTGCGCAAGACCGCCGACAAGCAGGACTACGGCCTGTGCTTCGAGTTGAAGGACCTGGGCAAGAAACTGGGCGCCGACAAGGAGAAGGCCGCCGAGCTCATCTGCAAGGAGATCGACCTGCAGGTCACGCTGAAGAAGGCCACGACCGAGATCGACAAGCGCATCACCGAGAAACAGGACTCCCTGCCGTTCTATTGCATGGAGAGCACCCTGAAGAAGTTCGACGAGGTCGCCACCGACTTCGCCAAGGAGAAGAAGAAGGAGCTCATCAACGCGTGCTTCATCAAGATGGGCAAGGCCATCCTCGAGAAGCAGGTCCCCGAGATGAAGGGCTTCTGCCGTTACTCCGTCAAGGAGATCTACAAGGCCGTCAAGCAGTATGAACTGAAGGACGAGTCCATCGACGCCCTGATCACCCAGGCCGCCCCCCTGTGTGACAAGTAATCAGCCCCCGTCTTCCCGGCCCCTCCCCGGCATCCCGACCCAAAAAAAATAAATCCTATTTGCACAGTAGGGATTGACGGAGCGTCCCATCGTGCCTACCCTGTACGTCGGAGGTAGTCACCATGAAATCCCCGAAAATACTGATCGTGTATTATTCGATGTATGGACATATGTTTGAGATGGTCAAGCAGGTGAAGGCCGGCGTCGAGGCCGCCGGTGGGACCGTCGTGCTCAGGCGGGTCGCCGAGCTGGTCCCCGAGAAGTTCCTGGATGAATACGCCAGACAGGCGGCGGAGGCCCAGAAGGACATCGAGGTCGCCGATCCCCGCGCGGATCTGAAGGACATCGATGGCGTGATCGTGGGCACACCGACCCGCTTCGGCAACATGGCCGCACAGGTGAAGAACTTCTGGGATCAGACCGGCGGAGACTGGGCCAAGGGCACGCTGGTGGGCAAGCCCGCCGGCGTGATCACCTCCACGGCCACCCAGCACGGCGGCCAAGAGTCGACCATCCTGGCCACCCACACGGTGCTGCTGCACCATGGATGCGTGCTCGTGGGCATGCCGTATTCGATCCAGGAGCAGACGACCCTGGAGGGGCTCGAAGGCGGTTCACCCTACGGCCCCGGCACCATCACCGGCGGAAAGGGCGAGCGCTTTCCCTCCGACCTGGAGAAGAAGATGGCCCGGGACTTCGGGGCCCACTTCACCGGGATCGCCGCCCGGCTGCAACCCTGATCCGCCCGGACCTGCCGAAAAAAGGGGGAATTCCTGCAACCTTTCCGGAAAAGCGCCGATACTGATCCGGTGAAAGATCGATTTTGACCTTTTCTTTCAGCCGGGAAAAGATACAATTCCCGCGCTTTCCCGAATGGAGGTTTGTGATGGCAGATGGATTGAACAAGGTGATTCTGATCGGCAATCTCGGAAAGGATCCGGTGTACCGCGTGACATCCGGCAACCGGGCCGTGGCCGAGTTCTCCCTGGCCACGACCGAGAGCTGGAAGGGTGATGACGGCAACCGCGCGTCCCACACCGAGTGGCACAAGATCGTGGTCTGGGGTCCGGCCGCCAACGCGGTCCGCGACAGCCTGAAGAAGGGCTCCAAGGTCTACGTCGAGGGCAGCCTGCGGACCCGCAAGTGGACCGACAAGGAGGGCAAGGACCGCTACACGACCGAGATCCAGTCCTCCCGCGTGCTGTTCCTCAGCGGCCGCAGCTCCGAGGGCGGCGGCTACGACGGCCCCGAGACCGACTTCGGCGGCTCCGACAACTACGGCGGTGGCGGCGCGGCCGCGGCCGACGACGACATCCCGTTCTAGAGCCTCCTTGCAGGAATTCAACCGCGGAACCCCCGGAGAACATCAAGAGAAGGCGACAATCCAGATCCGCTGAACCGCACGCTGCCGGAGCTCAGGGTGGTGTCGTCGATGCTTTCCGGGCTGTCAGTGGTCCATGATCTTGTTGAGGAAATCCGAGAGCAGCGTGCTCCCCAGCGGGATGCTCTCCCGGGCCACGGCCTGCTCGAGCATGGACAGCATCTCGGTGCTCGACGGGCGGTCGTGGACCGCGGGCAGCAGGCCCTCCTGCGCGATGAAGAGGATGCTCTTGGGGATGTCCGGGCGGGCGCGGCCGAGGTTGAAGTCCGGGTTCTCGGTGTCCTGCAGCAGGGGATTGAACAGGGCCATCAATTCATAGAAGCACACCAGCAGGGAGTACACGTCGGAGCGGCTCTCGCCGAGGCCCCCGTCCCGCAGCTCGGGCGGCATGTAGCCCTTCTTGCCGAGCACGCGCTTGAACGGGATCAGGCGCTCCCCGGCGTGGGAGATGCCGAAGTCGGTGAGCTTCACCTCGCCGGAGCGGGACAACAGGATGTTCGACGGGGAGAGATCGCGGTGCACGATGCCGGTCACGTGCTTCTCCGGGATCAGGACGTGATGGGCATAGTGCAGGGCCTGCAGCAGCTCATACAGGATGAACAGCCCCACGGGCAGGGGCATGGAGAAGCGCTTCTTGATCAGGGTCTTGATCAGCACGCGCAGATCCATGCCCTCGACCCACTCGAGCACGATGTAGAAGCGTCCCCGGTCGGTGAACAGATCCACGACGCGCACGATGTTGGAGTGGTGCAGTTTGGCGTGAAGGTGCGCCTCGGTGAAGAACAACTCCACCAAGGGCTTCTTCTCGGACAGGTGCGGCAGCAGCTCCTTGATGGCCACGGGCAGCTCCATCCGCAGGGCGCTCTGCTTGGTCCCCTTGTACACGGCTCCCATGCCGCCGACGGCGAGCAGGCGTGTCAGCACGTATTGACCGTCGGCCAGCACCGTCCCGGGAGGATAGGGTTCGTAGGAGTTCGTCATCCCGCAGATATTAGCGGAATTGCTGGATCTGATACAAGGACGTTGTGATGACCGGCGCGTTGACCGAGGAGGGGTATTCCTCGACCTGCACGAAGGCCGGAGCCTGTTCAAAAGCGAGGAAAAACACCATTTCCTGAACTTCGGACTTGGAATTGGCCGCAAAAATGATCCGGGTCTTCCCTTTCTGGAATCCGCCGGAGAGATCTCTCCAGCCCAATCCGTGGAAGTGCATCGGGCAGTGCATCTGGTCCCCCTTGATGCGGCAGGTGCCGGGCTTGCCCATCTGGACCATGCCGATGGGGGCGTTGGCGGCGGCGGTGCCCGTGGCGCTCTGGGAGCGGCCCAGGATCAGGTTCGGCTGGGCCGGCAGCGTGAGCTCCAGGGCCTGGCGGGCGTTGGAGGCGGGCTTGAGGCTGATGCGCAGCATGTAGCGGTAGGTCAGCAGACCGCTGTCCTGGGGAACGATGCCCACCGACCGCAGGTAGTTCGAGGCGGCCGGGTAGGTGACGGTCTTGGGCGTGAGCGTCAGACGCATGGGGCCGTCCTGGGGCAGCCCGTCGGCCGCGGGAGGCGCGGACTCGGAGAGGGGTTGCACCGGGGCCCCGGCGCCGGCCGCGGCCGGGAAGGCGACGGCGGTGATCTTCCCCTGGGCGACCTGGTTGTGGCCGATCTGCCTGACGGGGACGGAGAAGGCCAGCCACAGGATCATCTGACCGCTGCCGGGCTTGGTCGCGGCCGACTGGGCCACGAAGCGCGTGGAGTGGATCATGCCGGTCAGGTCATACCAGCGGGTGCCGTCGACCCGGATCGGGCAGCCCTTGGCCCCGCGCTTCTGGCACTCGCCGAGATCGCCGAGGAACGAGCGGAACTCCTTGGGTGCGTCGGTCCAGGAATAGACGTAGGCCATCGCGGGAGCGACGGGCAGGGCCAGCTTCAGCGATTTGGCGGTGTTCAGGTCGACGCCCTTCACCTGGACGCGGACCCAGTGGTACGACCGCAACGAGGCGTCGGCCGTGAGCTTGGTCAGGCGGTCCTGGGTCCACACCTCGGGCAGCGGGCGGGCCAGGACCGAAGCGTTGAGCACGGTGTAGCCCTTCCACTGGGCCGGGGTCTCGGGGGCGGGCAGCTGGTTGGCCGACACCGGAGGCTTCACGGTCGGCGTCGTGGGTTGTGGCTCCACGACGGGGGTGGGCATGGGGGCGACGGTCTTGGCCTCGGGCTCCACGGGCATGGGCTGGTCCATCGGGTCCGGGGGCAGCACGGGCACGCTCGCGGTGGTGGGCACGTACGAGGTCACCGTGATGGCGTCTTGCCCCAGTTTGGCGAAACCCATATTAGCATAGGGTAAATAATATACGGATGCGGCAGAGGAATAGGCCAGCCAGAGGACGGTCTTGGCCTTCCCGGCGACCCGGGCGCGCGACACCAGCAGCACATGTTTCTGGCCGACCACCGGCAGCACGTCGACCGCGCCGGCGTTGGCCAGACCGGCGCCCTTGCAGTCGTGCACCTCGGCCTCGGCGTTCCAGACGCAGGCCTTGAACGAGGAGAAGGCCACCGCGTCGCGGGAGCCCTTCAGGTCGCTGTCGGCCTTGAGCATGGCCAGTTCGGGGATGTTCTTGAACAAGAAGACGGTCTCGGAGATCTTCGAGGGTCCGGTGCCGCCCGTGATCTCGATCCGCAGGATCTGCGGATAGGCCAGCACGCGTGTGCCGTAGCCGGGGAGCTCCATCTCGATTATTTTTGAAAGATTGCCCTTCTCGACCTTCTTGGCCTCCGGGATCTCCAGCAGTTTCCAGGATTTGTCGTTGGCGTGCACGGGAGCTGCGAACCAGACGGACATCAGGAGTACGGTCAACAATGTTTTCATGAGTTTCCTCGCTCGTTCGTTTCGTTCCTGGGCGGCCCTGATTTCCGCCTCCGGCCGGATGGTCACATTCCGCCGAGACGTTCGGGAAACCAGACCACGCTCAGACGGTTCCATCTCGGAAAAATTCCACGGGCCGGCCACACACAGGATAGTAGTTTTTCCGGGAAGTGCAACAGCCTGCCGTCACCCTGTGCTCGTCATTCGCCCAGCGCCGGTGGTTTTTCCTTGGGCGGCAGGTAGTCATGTTTGACCCCGCGCGCGGGGTCCGTGGCGATGGGCTTCCCCAGGTCCCGGTGGCGTTCGTCGGCCCACGGGATCTCACGCTGGGGGGCGAAGCGCGCGACGTCGTACATGAACCGGCCCCACAGCGGAGAGGTCGTGACGAAGGCCGCGTCGCGGTCGCCCAGCGGTCGCTCGTACTTCTCGTCGCCCAGCCAGGTCAGGGTGGCCCAGCGCGAGGTGTAGCCCGCGAACCACGTGTCCATGGTGTCCGAAGCAGTGCCGGTTTTGCCCGCGGCCGGGAAGCCGACGTCGCGCACCGTCTCGTTGTGGCCGTCGGTGACGACCTTGCGCAGCAGGATCGAGGTCTGGTACGCCGCACGGGCCGGGATCACCTGTCGATCCCGGTGGCCCAGCAGGCCGATCATGCGGTCGATGCGCTCCCCGGTGGTGAGCAGCGGGTCCGAAGGTGTGGTGGCGTCCTCGAGGATGTTCCCTGCGGCGTCGCGGATGCGCCGGATCATCACCGGCTTGATCCCGCGGCCGTTGCGCGCGAACACCGCGAAGGCGGCGTTGAGCTCGTCCATGCGCGTGCACGAGGAGCCCAGCGCCAGGCCCTTGTCGGGGATCACCGGCGTGGTGAAGCCGAAGCGGCGGACCCAGGCGGCCACCTTGCGGGCTCCCATGGCCTGGAAGATGGTGACCGAGGGCGTGTTCCGCGACCACACCAGGGCGTGCTCGAGGGTCACCTTGTAGTTGGCGACCTTCTCCTGCAGCTCCGGGGACATCGTCTCGCCATAGTTGAAGTTGGTGATGCGCCACTTCTGGCCCGTGGCCGGATCGACGATGGCGTAGGGGATGTCGGTGAGCGGCCGGTCGAAGGTCCAGCCCTCGGCCAGCGCGAGGCTGTAATAAAAAGGCTTGTAGGTCGACCCGGGCTGCCGGCAGGCCTGCACCGTGCGGTTGAACTTGGTGAGGTCGAAGTCGGTCCCGCCGATCATGGCGACCACGTAGCCGGAGCGATGATCCATGACATGCAGGGCGCTCTGCACGCGCGGGATCTGTTCGAGCCGGTAGCGGCCGGGCGCGCCGGGCTTTGGACGGACCCAGACCACGTCCCCGGCGGCCAGGGCCTCGGTGACGGAAGCGATGGTCTTGTCGGTGACGCCTTCGGTGGGATGGGCCGGATAGGCCCAGTTCATGTCGTCCAGGAGGATGGTCCCGGCCGGGTGCGGTCCCACCACGACGGTGGCCTTCTCCCGCGTGACCTGCGTCACCAGCGCGAGATAGTCCCGATCCCCGACCAGGGGGATGTCCTTGTAGTAGGCCGCGGCCTTCCCGAGGAACTCGGCGCGCTCGGCCTCGCTCTTCAGACGGGCCTCGGCGCCGCGCCAGCCCTGGCGGTGGTCCTGCCAGCGGGTCAGTTCCTCGACGTTCTTGCGGGCCATGATCTGGACGAACGGCCGCACCGTGGTCTCCACCCGGTAGCCCCCGCGGGCGAAGGCGTCGGCGCCCACGCGCTGCAGAAGGAGCTGGCGCACGGTCTCGGTGAAGTAAGGGGTGCGCGCGTTGAAGGGATCCTTGCGCTGGGCGAGCTCCACCGGGGCCGCCTGCGCGAGGTCAAGCTCGGTTGTGGAGATGAAGCCGTTGCGGTGCATCGCCTGGAGCACCTGCTCGCGCCGAAACAGCGCCAGGCCGGGGTTCACGGTCGGGCTGTACCGGGAGGGCGCCTGGGCCATGCCTGCCAGCAGCGCGGCCTCGGCCAGCGTCAACTGATCGAGGTTCTTGTCGAAGTAGTTCCGGGCGGCGGCCTTCACGCCGTAGGCGTTCTTCCCCAGGAAGATCAGGTTCAGGTAGAGCTCGAGGATCTGCTCCTTGCCCATGGAGCGCTCCAGGCGAAGCGCCCAGATCACCTCGCGGAACTTGCGGTCGAACGTGCGCTCCTCGCCGAGGAAGTACTTGGCGACCTGCTGGGTGATGGTGCTCCCGCCCTGCCGGATCGACCCCGATCGCAGGTTCGTCCAGGTGGCGCGGGCCAGGCCGATCAGGTCCAGCGCCCCGTGGGAGAAGAAGCGCGCGTCCTCGATGGAGATGAAGGCGTTCCTCACCAGGGGCGGGATCTCCTCGAAGGGGGTCCACTCGCGCCGCTGGCCGGCGATCTCGGCCAGCAGCGTCCCGTCGGCCGCGGCGATCGAGGTGGAGGTGGACACGGAGCTCTTCATGTTCCCGAAGTCGGGCTTCACCGGCACCTGACGCGCATACGTGCCGAAGATCAGGATGCCCGCGAACGCGAAGCAGACACCCACGACCAGGAACATGAAGGCGTGCCACATCACCAGGTGGGTGAAGAGGCTGCGGTTCTTCTGGTTGAGGATGACGACCCGCATGGTGCTTGACGATGTCCGTTGGCTAGGCGTCCGCCGGCGGATCACCCGTGAGCAGCAGCGGCAGGTCGCTGGACTGCCGGATGCGGCTCTCGATGTTCGCCATCAGTTCGGGGTTGTCGACCAGCATCTGCCGGGCGTTGTCGCGTCCCTGTCCGAGACGCTCGCCGGCATAGGAGTACCAGGAGCCGCTCTTCTCGACGATGCCGGCCTTGTCGGCCAGATCGAGGACGTCGCCCTCCAGGGAGATGCCGTGTCCGTACAGGATGTCGAACTCCGCCTCGCGGAAGGGCGGGGCGATCTTGTTCTTGACGACCTTCACGCGGGTGCGGCTGCCGATGACGGTCTCGCCCGACTTGAGGGTGCCGATCTTGCGGATGTCCAGGCGGATCGAGGAGTAGAACTTCAGCGCGTTGCCGCCGGTGGTCGTCTCGGGGTTGCCGAACATCACGCCGATCTTCATGCGCAGTTGATTGATGAACACGACCACGCAGTTGGACTTGGAGATGCTGCTGGTGAGCTTGCGCAGCGCATGGCTCATCAGGCGTGCCTGGAGCCCGACGTGGCTGTCGCCCATCTCGCCCTCGATCTCGGCGCGCGGGGTGAGCGCGGCCACGGAGTCGACGATGACCACGGCGACCTCGCCGGTCTTGACCAGCGTGTCGCAGATCTCGAGGGCCTGTTCTCCGCAGTCGGGCTGTGACACGAGCAGGTTCTCGATGTCCACGCCCAGCTTCTTGGCGTAGGAGATGTCCAGGGCGTGCTCGGCGTCGATGAAGACCGCCACGCCGCCCTGCTTCTGGGTCGCGGCCACGATGTGCAGCGCCAGCGTGGTCTTGCCCGAGCTCTCGGGTCCGAAGATCTCGATCACGCGGCCCTTGGGGAGGCCGCCCACGCCCAGCGCGATGTCCAGCGACAGGGAGCCCGTGGACACCACGGAGAGCTCCCGCATGTGGGAGTCATGGTCTCCCAGGCGCATGATCGCGCCCTTGCCGAACTGGCGCTCGATGGTGCCCAGCGCGGTCTTCAGTGCCTTTTGTTGTACTTCTTCCTCGGGACGTTTTGCTTTGGCCATCATTCTTCTCCACTTTCGGGGGTTGTCTTCCGTTCTTCAGGCTGCCGGGCGCGTTCCAGCGGCGGGCGCTGGCCATCACCGGGGCGAGGATCGGATGCGTTTGAACCGTCGCGAGGCGCGTCGCGAGGCGCGTCGCGCAAGGGATCCCTGGGGGGCCTGGGCTCGCGAGGGGGGCGGTTGTCGCG
>PHBF01000318.1 GCA_002841905.1 Deltaproteobacteria bacterium HGW-Deltaproteobacteria-17 | reverse complement strand
GCAGAGCCACCAGGCCGTCTTCGAAGCGGGTGTGGCCGGACCGGACCTGGAATCGCAGCTCCGTGCGCGGGGATTTACCCTCGGCCATTTTCCCCAGTCCTTTGAGTACTCCACCCTCGGCGGCTGGATCGCCACCCGCTCCAGCGGCCAGCAGTCCCTTGGCTACGGGAGGATCGAGCGGCTCTTCGCCGGGGGGCGGATGGAAACTCCCTCGGGAATCCTGGAACTTCCACCGTTTCCGGCCTCTGCTGCAGGGCCGGACCTCCGGGAGGCTGTGCTGGGCTCGGAGGGTCGCTTCGGAATCCTGACCGAGGCTGTCGTCCGTGTAACGCCCCTTCCCCGGACGGAGGAATTTCATTCCTTGTTCTTCCCCGACTTCGAGCAGGGGGGAGAAGCGGCCCGGCGCATGCTGTGGTCTGGCATCCCCCTCTCGATGCTTCGCCTCAGCACCGCCCAGGAAACGGAAACCACGCTTGGCCTGGCGGGACATGAGTTCCTCATCGGCGCACTGGAACGTTTCCTGTCCGTCCGGGGCGTGGCGAAACACAAGTGTATGCTCCTCTTCGTTGTCTCCGGCGGTGAGCAGATCGTGAAGACGGCAAGGAAAGAGGCTCTGGCGATCGCCTCCGGCTGCGGCGGCGTCTCGGTGGGAAAGACTTTCGGCCGGGAGTGGAACCGAACCCGGTTCCGGACGCCCTACCTGCGAAATACCCTCTGGGAGGCGGGCTACGCCGTAGACACGCTGGAGACGGCCATATCCTGGTCGGCAATCCCCGGGATAATCCGGGAGATCGAGAGAGCCCTCGGCGAGGCCCTTGCCGAAGCGGGAGAAGAGGTCCATTTCTTCACTCACCTGTCCCACCTGTACCCCTGGGGGTCCAGCCTCTACACAACCTACCTGTTCCGGCTGGCCGAGGACCCGGAGGAAAATCTGCACCGCTGGAGGCGGCTCAAGGACGGGGCCAGCAGGGCGATTATTGCCCAGGGGGGAACCATCAGCCACCAGCACGGCGTGGGGGTGGACCACGCCCCCTACCTGCCGGCGGAGAAAGGTCCCCTGGGTATGGCTGTCCTTGGCGACCTTTGTCGCCGGTTCGACCCCTCAGGGATAATGAACCCCGGGAAACTGGCCGGGTAACAAAAAGTCAGGGGCGCCCCGGTGGAGGGAACGCCCAGAAGCCGGGCTTATTGAGGCGGCCGGTCGGAAATGGAAGGAAAGGTGATGGAGGGGAAAAACGGGAGAGACAGGACCTGGAAGAAACTGGGACAACCCTGGGACCTGCTGATCGTGGGCGGCGGTATCACCGGCGCTGGGCTTCTCCGGGAGGCGGTCCGGCTGGGCCTTAAGGCCCTGCTGGTTGAGCAGAGGGACTTCGCCTGGGGAACTTCGAGCCGCTCTTCCAAGCTCATTCATGGCGGGCTCCGCTACCTAAAGGAGGGGGACCTTCTCCTGGCCCGCGCCGCCGTCCAGGAACGGGAGGAACTGCTGGCGGAAGGCCCGGGCCTCATCGATCCTCTCGGCTTCCTGCTTTCCGTATACAAGGGGGACTCACCCGGAAGGCTCCTGTACGGACTCGGCCTTTCCGTCTACGACCTCTTGGCCATGCGGTGGTCCCACACGTACCATGCGCCGGAGGCGTTCCAGATGCTGGCGCCGCACATCTCCCGGGAGGGACTCCGAGGGGGATTCCGCTATGGCGATGCCCAGACGGACGACGCCCGCCTGGTCCTTCGAATTCTCCTCGAGGCCATGGCAGCCGGCGGGGAGGCAATCAATTACGTCGCCGCCGAGGAACTTCTCTTCCGGGAGGATCCCGCCTCGGGCCGGCGGATTGTCGCCGGGGCGGTACTCCGGGACACGGTGGGAGACCGCCGGGGCGAGGTGCGGGCCCGAATTGTTGTCAACGCTACGGGCGTCTGGGCGGACGTCCTTCGATCCCGGTTACAGGCCCCGCCCCGGATGCGTCCCCTCCGGGGAAGCCACCTGATTTTTCCCGCCTGGCGGCTCCCGGTGGCCCAGGCCCTCTGCTTTATTCACCCCGCCGACTCACGGCCGGTCTTCATCTTTCCCTGGATGGGAATCACCCTCGTGGGCACCACGGATGTGGATCACCTCGACAATCTCCAGGAAGAGCCGGCCATTTCCCACGACGAGACAGCCTATCTCATGGCGGCAGTGGAGGCCCAGTTTCCCAGCCTGAACCTGACATTGGAGGACGTCATTTCCTCCTTCGCCGGCGTCCGCCCCGTCATCGGCACGGGAAAGGCCGATCCCTCTCAGGAATCCCGGGACCATGTCATCTGGGAGGAGGAGGGGCTCCTGACGGTGACGGGTGGGAAACTCACCACGTTCCGCCGAATCGCCCAAGATGTGCTGCGGGCGGTCCGCCACCGCCTGCCGGAGGATACAATGCGCCGCCTGGCGGCAAGCGAGGATACGCCGGTTCTGGACCCCGTTGCCATGGACCTGCTGGAGGGAACCGGGCTCGAACAGGAAATACAGAGACGAATTATCGGCCGCTACGGGGCCGCAGCGGCGACGCTGGTCAACGGGACCCCGCCGGAGGAGCGGGAAACCATCCCCGGGACGAACACGCTTTGGGCGGAACTGAGATGGGCATGCCGGGCAGAGAAGGTGGTCCACCTGGACGACCTCCTGCTCCGGCGCGTCCGGATCGGACTGCTTCTTCCCTATGGCGGGGCGGAATTCCTCGAACGGATCCGGACGATCTGCCAGGAGGAGCTGGGGTGGGACGACATCCGCTGCCGGGAGGAGGAACGGGCTTATTTGGACCTCTGGAAGCGCTGCTACAGCCTGCCGCCCCGGGAGGAGATCCCGGACTGGAAGCACCTTCTGGAAAAGGCCCTCCGCGACCGGGACGAAAGGAGGCGGAAGAAACGGCGAAAGCGGAACCGCTGGGCCGTCGCCGCCGTGATCGTCGCCGGCTCAGTCGCGGGAATCACCGCCTGCTACCTCCGCCGAAGAAAAGGGCGGGACGAAGGAAATGATTGAGCTGTGATAATTAAACCTCCGGCGACTAAGGGATTATCTTCTGAGGCGCTTTTGGAGTATTTTATACGGTGTATATCCTTCTGGGGCGGCTTCAATATAAGGATCACGAGAACCGCCCCTGCATCCGCTATTTTCATAACATTACGAGCTTCGGGCTCGGCGGGGAAGTGGTTGACCGCGTCAACCATACCAGCAAGGCCTGCGGTCCTTTTCTC
>PHBF01000317.1 GCA_002841905.1 Deltaproteobacteria bacterium HGW-Deltaproteobacteria-17 | reverse complement strand
CGGGAAGTTGTACGTGATGGACCCCGGCAACAACCGCCTGCAGATCTGGGACGCGATTCCCACCGTGTCCGGCCAGCCGGCCGACGCCGCCTTCGGGCGGATCACCAGCGGCGGAACTTGCGTGCCCTACGCGCTGAACCGGCCGCTGGGCTTCACCGTCACCGGGGGACGCCTGATCCTGGCCGACTCCGAGAACCACCGCGTGTTGATCTGGAACCAGGTGCCGCAGGGCTCCGGGACGGAACCCGACGTGGTGCTGGGACAGGCGGGCTTCACCAACTGTGAGCCCAACGACGACGAACAGGATGGCCAGTATTCGATGCTGGCTTCCGCGCGCACCCTGCGCAAACCCACCGACGTCTGGTCCGACGGGACCCGCCTGGCGGTGGTGGACCAGGGGAATCACCGGGTGTTGATCTGGACGACCTTCCCGACGCAGAGCTTTGCGCCGGCCGACGTCATCCTGGGTCAGCGGGACCCCCGGTTCAACGCCTGCAACGACGACAACCAGGACGGCGACCGGGATCTGCGCCCCTCGGCGCGGACGCTGTGCGGCCCCGCCATGATCGAGGGCGACGGAGACCAGTTGTTCGTCTCCGACGCCGGCAACCACCGCGTGCTGGTGTGGAGCACCTTCCCGACGCAGAGCTTTGCGCCGGCCGACGTCGTGCTCGGCCAGTCCGACTTCCACCACAGGACCCCAAATGACGACGATCAGGACGGGCGCGCCGACCCCACGCCGTCCCCCCGCGTCCTGAACGATCCGGGCTTCCTCTTCCTGTACCGGTCCCGGCTCTTCGTGCATGACATCATGAACCAGCGCCTGCTCGCCTTCGAGGCCCGCCAGCCGGAATGATCCGACGACGTTGAACCACTTCAGGGCAGCGCCGGCTCCGGCTCCAGGCGGATCATGTAAACGCCGCAGGTGTGCAGGGGCTCCTCCTGGTATTTCGCGACGGGCTCCTCCGAGGTGCAGAAGAACGTCGAGCGGTCCCAGGAGCCGGCGACCAGCAGCGCCTCCCCGTCGAGGAGGAAGCGGTGGTGGGTCACCCCGCATGATGTTTCCGCAGGGTCAGTATATAGCCCATATTGGCGCATGCCCGGCGCGGTGAAGTATTTCTTCCCTGCCACCGTGCCGTCGGCGTTCACGCGCCAGGCGAACCAGTAGGGCCATCGGTAGGGGTCGGTGCGGGCGTCGCAGGAGGCCGCTAGCGGCTCCAGAAGTTCGGTGGTGTAGGCATTTCCTCCGATCAGCCAGCCGCCGTCGGGCATTCGGTACATGACCTCCGGCGTGTGCGTCTCGGGGAGGGTAATCAGGAAATCTTCCGTGTAATTTCCTGAGCTTCCGAGTCGGCCATGGGTAAGCAATACCCTGTCATAAGATGAATAGCCCGCCAATTCCAGGTCCATTGCTTCTCCCCATGGGGCCATGGAGATGGCGGACCGGGTGGGGGGATCCAACGCAACGACGTAGGTGACGGCTGGCCTTGAAAAGTCGACGGTGATTAAAAAGAATCCAGATTTTGAACCAATATCATCGCCCAGGTAGGGACCGGTCAGCCCCGTCAAAATCCGGTAGACGCCCGGTGCGCTTCCTGCAGCCGGGATCATTTCGTTCCATCCTGAATTGGTCCTGTACGTATCGCCTTCGTATTCGATGCTCTCCACATCAATCCTGGACCCAGGGCCCGGCGCGCTGACTGAGAACCGCCTGATCAGCGCCACATAGTCGAAATTCGTGTAGGTCACCAGCGCGAACTCGTCCGGGCCTGCGGACACGAGCTGGGGAATGCCCCGATCGGAGTCCTGGTGGACGACCTCACGGTGCACCACGACCCCCTGCTTCGAGATCCAGTCGATCACGAACCGGCTGTCGGGGCCGTCAGCCCCGTGATGCAATAAGATCCAGCCGGAATCGCCCATGTCCAGCATGGCAAACGGAGGTTCGCCCTCGGCGTCCTGCCACAGCGCCTCTAACTCCGATGTGGCCTCGACCTGTCCAAAGAAGGTGTTGTCGCAGTCGGGGGAAATCCACCAGTCCTGGACTTCGATGGTCTCGCCATCGACGTAGTCCTCCCAGATCAAGGGTTCTATGCGGGGGCAGCCGGGGTTCTCGAAGCCCGGGAAGGCGCCCTGCACCACACCGGTCATCCAGAGTTGATGCGCCTCGTCAAAGGTGATGACCGGGCTCTTCACGCTGACAGGGCTGGTAAAGAGAAGCAAATCCCCGCAGTGCCGGGTCGAAAGCGTCCGGCAGTCCGTCGTCGTGCTCACACCGCCCAGGAATCCGGCCGCGGAGCAGCCCTCGTCGAAGTTCACCTCGACGACCTCGCCATACTCCGGCTGCAGGACGCCGTCCCCGCAGAACGCGCAGGCGGAGCGGTCGATGCGGCAGTGGGGCGTGCAGACCAGCTCCCCGCCGTGCCCCCCCAGGGATGCGCAGGTCCTGTCACCGAATTGGGTGCCGTCGCACTCCTCGCCGTCGTCGATCACGCCGTTGCCGCAGGGCGTTTTTTTTTCGCAGGCCGACAGACCGGAGACACCGATGAAGAACGTCACGAGCAAGAAAAATACGCGCATGGAACCTCGCCGGAGTCAAACTCCCAAGATTCCTTCATACTTCAAATTTCTTGTTTGTCAATTGCATGTAATGGGGTGCCGGCGGAGGAAGAGGCGCAAGCAGAGCTTGCGCAGTCCCAAAGTGGGAGGGGGGAGGCGCAAGTTGGGCTTGCGCAGTCCCAAAGTGGGAGGGAAGAGGCGCAAGCTGGGCTTGCGCAGTCCCAAAGTGGGGGGGGGGAAATGGGGATTTTTCTCCAAATACGCCGCATTCTTGCGGCGTTACGGATTCTAGCCCCCTGTTGGGGCGCGAAGCGTCCCTACGGGGGATTAATGATTGTGGCCGCAGCCGCAGCCGCAGTTGTCGTCTTCCTTGGGCTCGGGGGCGGGGCCGACCTTGACCAGCTCGAGATCGAAGGTGAGATCCTCACCGGCCAGGGGGTGGTTGGCGTCGAGGGTGATGGTGTCGTCGCCGACGTGGGTGACCACGGCCACCGCGGTCTCGTGGCTGGTGGCGTCGGTCAACTCGAGGTACTGGCCCACCTCGGGCGTGATGTCCAGGGGGAAGTGGGTGCGCGGCACCTGCAGCAGCATCATCTCCTCGTGGGGGCCGTAGGCCTGATCACACGGGATCGTGACGGTCTTGGTCTCGCCCACGGTCATGCCGACCATGGCGTTCTCGA
>PHBF01000316.1 GCA_002841905.1 Deltaproteobacteria bacterium HGW-Deltaproteobacteria-17 | reverse complement strand
AGGACTATCCCGACTATGACGAGCCGGGAACCCATGACCGTGTATGCATCAACTACGCCGGCGGCATCCTCGACGGCTGTCGCGACCCCATCTCCAACGCCGCGCTCACCGGCGCGGATATCCTCGTCACCCTGGGAGACAACAACGTCGCCAACATCGTGAAGTGGATCAACCACTCCGAGACCGACACCAACGAGACCGGCTACCTGAGCGGCCAGCTGCCCGGGGCCCAGCCCGATCCCGAGCTGCGCGCCACCGGCGGCACCCCCCTGGGTGGCTCGCTGCAGACCATCTACAACCGGCTGTCGGCCACCGACATCCACGCCGATCCCCTGCGCGGCTGCCGCCCCTACAGCGTCATCATCCTGACCGACGGCGCCGAGTCCTGCAACACCAACCCCGTGTCCGTGGCCACGTCCCTGCGCTCGGTCCCAGACAACCTGTCCTCCTGCACGACCAACGCCCAGTGCCCGCCCAACAGTTGGTGCTCCGGCGGCAAGTGCCGGTATGACGTCAAGACGAACGTCATCGCCTTCGCCGTGGCCCCCCATGAGTACGTCAACTGTCACGACATCGGCGTGGCCGGCGGCGCAGGTGGTGCGATCTCGGCACAGAACCAGGCCGAGCTGGTCGCAGCGATGGCCGAGATCATCGCCGATTCCATCGTGACCGAACTGTGCAACGGGGTCGACGACGACTGCGACGGCAGCGCCGACGAGGACTTCCCGGAAAAAGGCCTGGCCTGCGACAACGGACTGCTCGGACAGTGCCGCGGAACTGGCAACTACGTCTGCTCCACTTCCGGCACATCCACCCGCTGTGACATCACCTCCCCGGGCCTCCCCGCCAGCGCAGAGGTGTGCGACGGCATCGACAACAACTGCAACGGCCTCGTCGACGACGGCATCACGTGCGCCGGCCCCACCCCCGAGGTCTGCAACGGGATCGATGATGACGCCAATCCCGGCACCCCCGACGGCGCCGACGATCCGTCTGTGGGCCTGCCCTGCGGCAGCAGCCTCGGCATCTGCCAGCAGGGTCTGACCATCTGCAGCGCTGGTTCGATCGTCTGCCAGCAGGACTTCCCTCCGGGAACGGAGACCTGCAACAATCTCGACGACGACTGTGACGGCATGACCGACGAAGGCCTCACCGGGACCTGTGACAACCCCAACGCCTTCGGCACATGTTCAGGTCTGAGCTACTGCTCGGCCGGCGTCTGGATCTGCACGGCGGCCAACGCCAGCGCCGAGACCTGCAACAACTTCGACGACGACTGCGACGGCAGCATCGACGAATCCCTGTCCCGTGCCTGCGAGGTGCGCAACTCCTACGGCGTCTGCAACGGCACCGAGACCTGCGCCACCGGCACCTGGGGCGCCTGCTCGGCCCCCACGCCCGCCCAGGACGTCTGCAATGGCCTGGATGACAACTGCGACGGCGCCATCGACGAGGATGATCCCAACGTGGGCCTCCCCTGCTCGTCCGGCTGCGGCACCTATCTCTGCGTGGACGGAAACCTGATCTGCGACGGCCAGGCCGGCACCGAGGAGATCTGTGACGGGCTCGACAACGACTGCGACGGTGTTCCCGACGAGAACCTCTCGCAGAACTGCCAGATCTCGAACGAATTCGGCACCTGCTACGGCATCGAGCAGTGCCTGGACGGCGGATGGGAGGGCTGCTCCGCCACCACCCCGCGACAGGAGGAGTGCAACGGCATCGACGACAACTGCGACGGGCTGGCCGACAACGATGCCATCTGCCCGACGCCGGCCGATGTCTGCTATGAAGGTGCCTGCCGCAAGCTCTGCTCCAGCGGCGAGTTCACCTGCAAGGGCACCGAGGAGTGCATCGTCTATCCCGATGACCCGGAGATCTCCATCTGCATGCCCCTGCTGCAGGAATGCGGGATGCAGATCTGCACGCTCTCCGAGGTCTGCGTCGAGCTCGAATGCATCAATCCCTGTGATGCCTCCCCCTGCGACGAGAACGAGACCTGCACCGTGAACTTCCGCTGGCGCGAAGGCGATCCGGTCGAGAACCAGTATTTCTGCGTCGATTCCAGTTGCGCCACGGTAGGCAACTTCTGCCCTGACGGCGAGTTCTGCTGGAACGCCGACTGTGTCACCGACCCCTGCCTCGATGTCACCTGCGGCACGATGGAGTATTGCAACCGGGTGCTCGAAGGCGAGACCTGGGTAGGTCGCTGCGATGACGTCTGCAACTGTCGCAGCGATCAGCGCTGCACCGCTGAAGGCACCTGTGAAGCCGATCCGTGCTACCAGAAGGACTGCACCGGGGGCACGGTCTGCATCGAAGGCGAATGCGTGACAGACGCCTGCGCCGATGTCACCTGCCGGCAGGGTGAAATCTGCGTGGAGGGCGGATGTTACTGGAATCCATGCTACGAAGTCGACTGCCCTGCCTGGGCCCAGTGCACGGTCGTACCTGGTGATGACGCGCCGGAGGCCGTGTGCAAGCCCCGCCCCGAGAACGTGACCGAGGAGGTCATCAAGGGAAAGGTCACCGCAGGCGGTTTCGGCTGCTCCACGTCCCGCGAAGCCGGCGAATCCCCGAACGGACTGTTCTGGGGACTGCTGCTGGCCACCGGATTTTTCCTCTCCCGCAAGAGGAGCCTCCGGATTCATTTCCTTCCCGTGCTGTTGCTGGGCGTCCTCGGTCTTGGCGCGTGCGATCGTGCCGTCTACACCATCAAGGAAGACGCCACCATCAATACCGACGTCAACAACGGCAACAACACCAACAACACCAACAACATCAATAACATCAACAACACCAACAACTGCACCCCCACCGGGGATGAGACCTGCGACGGGCTCGACAACGACTGCGACGGCGTCATCGACGATCCCTGGGTGCCTGCCTCCGAGGGCGGACAGGGCGGCTTCATGACCGATCCCGCCAACTGCGGTGAGTGCGGAAACATCTGCGGCTATTTCCACGGTGAAGGTCTCTGCGTGGACGGAGACTGCGCGCTCGGGAGCTGCGACGCCTACTATTTCGACAACAACGATGACGCCTCCGACGGCTGCGAATATCGCTGCAACACCCTGGGTGGCACCGAGGAAGTATGCGACGGCCTCGACAATGACTGCGACGGCATCGCCGACGAGACCTGGATCCCCGAATCCGAGGGCGGCGAGGGCCGTCGGGCGGGCATTGGCCGCCAATCCTTTTGCGCCGGCGATACCCTGTCACAGAGTCGTCCGCGCCGACGGAAAAACAG
>PHBF01000315.1 GCA_002841905.1 Deltaproteobacteria bacterium HGW-Deltaproteobacteria-17 | reverse complement strand
TGACCTCGTCCATGCGGGAGCCGGTGTCGACCAGCGCCGTGGCGATGATCGTCAGCGAGCCGCCCTCTTCGACGTTGCGGGCGGCGCCGAAGAAGCGCTTGGGCTTGTGCAGGGCGTTGGAGTCCACACCACCGGACAGGATCTTGCCCGAGGGCGGGACCACGGTGTTGTAGGCGCGGGCCAGACGGGTGATCGAGTCGAGCAGGATCACGACGTCCTTGCGGTGCTCGACGAGGCGCTTGGCCTTCTCGATGACCATCTCGGCGACCTGGACGTGACGGGCGGCCGGCTCGTCGAAGGTGGAGGAGATGACCTCGCCCTTGACCGAGCGCTCCATGTCGGTGACTTCCTCGGGGCGCTCGTCGATGAGCAGCACCATCAGGACGGTCTCCGGATGGTTCGTGGAGATCGCGTTGGCGATGTCCTTGAGCAGCATGGTCTTGCCCGCGCGGGGCGGGGAGACGATCAGGCAGCGCTGACCCTTGCCGATGGGCGTGAGCAGGTCGACGATGCGCGTGGACATGTTCTTCTGATCGGACTCCAGGTTCAGTTTCTCCTGGGGATACAGCGGGGTCAGGTTGTCGAACAGGATCTTGTCCTGCTGGGCCTGGGGGTTCTCCATGTTGATCTCGTCGACCTTCAGCAGCGCGAAGTAGCGCTCGGAGGCCTTGGGCGGACGCACCTCACCGGTGATCGTGTCGCCGGTGCGAAGGTTGAACCGCTTGATCTGGCTGGGAGAAACATAGATGTCATCGGGGCCGGGCAGGTAGTTGTAGTCGGGGGAGCGCAGGAAACCGTAGCCGTCGGCCAGGATTTCGAGCACGCCGCTGCCCTGGATGGTCTCGCCCTTGGAGGCGCCGACCTCCAGGATTTTGAAAATCAGGTCCTGTTTGCGCAGGTTGACGGCTTCGGCGACGTCGTAGGAAACGGCAAGGCGGACGAGGTCCTTCATCGGCAGGCTTTTGATCTCACTTAAATTCATGATTCTCCTCAGATTGTGAAATGGTTGGTGTTGGACATCAAATGGTGGAAGTGGTTGTAGCGTGAATACCCAGTTCTGTGGATAACTTCGACTGATGGAACTTTCAAGGTACAAGGATTGGCCAGGATCACAACGCAGGCTCGAAACGGTTCCTACCTGGAGTTGCCCTCGGCAAAGACAGGCGAAACATAAGTGGGGTTTTCATGATTGTCAAGCTGAAACGGAAAACACGTTGCACGCGCCGGAATCGGCGGTACACTGCTCCTCACAAGGAGGAACCCATGAAAAAACTCTTCATTCTTATCCTTTCGACCTTCGTCCTGCTGGCCGGCTGCGATGTCGGCAGCTCCAGCAACAACACGAACAACGTCAACAACGTCAACAACGTCAACAATGTCAACAATGTCAACAACGCGAACTACACCCTGCTCAAGTCCGAGCTGCCGCGCGAGGAGTCGCCGGACATCGAACCCGGCGAGCTGGCCGATCTCGTCGACGGCATGCTCCAGTTCCACTTCGACCTGTACGGCGAGCTGGCCGCCCGTGACAGCGGCAACATCATATACTCACCCTGGTCCATCGACGTGGCCCTGGCCATGACCTGGGCCGGCGCGCGCAACGCCACGGAGACCGAGATCGCCGGCGTGATGCACTTCCCCATGGACCAGGCCCTGGTGCACGCGGGCTTCAACAGCCTGGAAAGCCGCATCAACGGCCTGGGCGCCGGCGGCGATCCGCTGGCCTTCCGGCTGACCTCGGCCAACTCCCTGTGGGGGCAGGAGAACTACGGCTTCGAGACCGCGTTCCTGGACACGCTGGCGATCAACTACGGAACCGGCCTGTACCTGCTCGATTTCGCCACCGATCCCGAGGCCGCCCGGGTGATCATCAATGCCTGGGTCGCCGCCCAGACCAACGACAGGATCACCGAGCTGCTCCAGCAGGGCACTCTGGACGCCATGACCCGCCTGGTGCTGGTCAACACGCTGTATTTCAAGGCCAAGTGGCTCTACGAGTTCGCCCCGGACGCCACCTCCGCCCAGACCTTCCACAACCTCGCCGGAAGTGACGTGACCGTGGACTTCATGACGATGGACGCCTCGGGAATCCCCTACTACGAGGGGACCGGATACCGCGCCGCGGAGCTTCCGTTCGTGGGCGAAGAGACCTCCATGATCGTGGTCATGCCCGACGCCGGCACGTTCTCCACGTTCGAGGCGGCCTTCGACGGCGCCCAGCTCGACGGCATCGTGCAGAACCTGGCGCTGGAGCCCTACCTGTTCATGATGGTGCCCAAGTTCGACTTCCGGTACAACCTCTCCCTGAAGTCCACCCTCGAGGCCCTGGGCATGACCGATGCCTTCCAGATGGGCACCGCCGACTTCACGGGCATGCACACCCCGCTGGAGTTGTACATCTCCGACGTGATTCATGAGGCCTTCATCGGCATCGACGAGGCCGGCTGCGAGGCCGGCGCCGCCACGGCGGTGATCATGTCCGGCTTCGGTGAGATCGTCGAGTTCAAGCTCGACAACCCGTTCCTCTTCTTCATCCGCGACAACACCACCGGCGTGATCCTGTTCGCCGGCCGCGTGACCGACCCCAGCCTGTAGCGGACGTCCGCAACAGAAGAGAAGCGACCACGGAAAAGACGGAGGGGGGCCTGCGGACGGCGGCGACTGCCGTGGCCCGGGGCCTCGCGGTTTTACAAAGGAGAAGACCCCGGAACCGGGCGTGAAAAGGCTTGCATTTGAGCCCTGCCGATGTAGATTTCCCGCACCGGACCATCAAGGTTCCCTCTTGTCTCCTATCTGAGAAAGGCCGTGATGAGAAAATTCAAGTTTGATCATCTTCATCGATACAGCCGCTTCCTTCCCACGGACGCGGTCAAGGACGTGGGCAGGCTCCTGATCCTGTCGGGCCTGGTGGGCGTGGTCGCCGGCCTGGGGGCCATCGCCTTCTATTATCTGCTGGATCTGAGCAAGTTCTTCTTCCTGGGCACTTTGGCCGGCTACACACCCTCGGGGCCCGGCGGCGAGGCCCCCATCTTCCACGCCACCGGGGCCGAGTTCCACCGCTGGCTGCTGCTGGTGATTCCGGGCCTGGGCGGCCTGATCAGCGGCATCATCGTCTTCCACTTCGCCCCCGAGGCCGAGGGTCACGGCACCGACGCGGCCATCGACTCCTTCCACCACAAGTCCGGCAAGGTCCGGGCCCGCGTGCCGTTCATCAAGGCCATCACCTCCGCGATCACCATCGGCACGGGCGGCAGCGGCGGGC
>PHBF01000314.1 GCA_002841905.1 Deltaproteobacteria bacterium HGW-Deltaproteobacteria-17 | reverse complement strand
GTCGACAGTTCGCGGTCCGTGCGCAGGGGCTCCAGATGGGCGGGGTCGATCTGGTAACGCACGCGGAAGAGGGAGAAGTCCCCGATCCAGCGCACCGAGCGGGTCTCCCCCGCAGCCAGGTCCCCCAGCTCGAACACGGCGATCTCCTGGCCCCAGCGGTCGCGGACCATGCGCGTGGGCTGCGGGTCGAAGCGCACCGGCGTGATGATGCGCTGGCCGGCCAGCTCGCGGGGCACGGCGAGGAAGCTGGTGAGCTTGCGGACCCTGCCCGTGCCGCCGGCGCGATAGACGACCTGGTAGGTGGCACGGACGCGCCGCTCGTCGTCCTCGATCACGCGAAGCTTCTCGGGCAGCTTCACCCGGTAGAACTTGCGGCTCTGATAGTCGGCGATCCAGAGCGTGCCGTCGAAGAAGACCATGGCCGAGGGATAGGGGCCCGGAGAGGGCAGGGAGGACACGACCCAGCCGGTCTCGGGATCCATGCGGTAGATCGTGTTCGTGGCGTGCTCGGCCACCCAGAGGAAGGCGCCGTCCCAGGCGATGGCGGTGGGGTGCGTGCCGGGCGCCGCGAACGAACGGATGGTGGTGCCGTCGTCGGGATCGATCTGGTGGATCTTGCGCGCCTGGGCGTCGACGATCCACAGGCTCTTGCCGTCGGAGACCATGCCCCAGGCCCACTTTTCATAGTAGGGGAGCGTCTCGGCGCCCGTGATGCTGTCGTCGGAGATGCGGCGGCGGTGGAGCTTGTCCATCTGGCGGTCTGCGATGACGAGCATGCCCTGGTGAACCGCCAGGCCCGAGGGCATCAGGCCCGGGGCGTCGATGCTGCGGACCAGCTTGCGGTCGCCGAGGCGAAACTCGTGGATCTTGCGCGTGGCCATGTCGGAGATCCACAACTGGCCCTCATAGACGGCCAAGCCCATGGGCTCGGCCACCGGGCTGTCGATGGTCTCGATCAGGGAGTCCTGCTGGACCACGACCGGCGTGTAGTCCTGCTCCTCCTGCTCGATCGCCGGATCCGGAGGGCTGGTGCGGGGCTCGGGGGCCTTCTGGAGGAGCTGGCTGAGGAGAAGGGGGACGATGAGGGAAAACTGAAGCGTGGAAAGCATGGTTCACTCCAGGACGGTTCCATCGGTCGCCGCCTCGGCGGACCGGCGTCGGGGCCGCTTCGTCTCGACGCGGGTCCGCTTCGAGGCGCCGCGGGGCCGCTTCTTCTTGAAGAACGTGAGGATGCGATCGACCAGCGGCACCAGGGTGGGGGGGGAGACCGCGCTCACGTAGAGGTCGCGCGTCTCGGACGCGGGCAGCACCGGCATCCGATCGCTCTTGTTGTACACGGTGAAACGCGGGATGTGCGCCAGGTGCATCTCGTCGAGGATGGCCTCGACCTGCTGCCGCTTGAAGTCGCTGCCGGGGTCGGCGGCGTCCACGAGGTGAAGCAGGAGGTCGGCCTGCTCCAGCTCCTCGAGCGTGGCCCGGAAGGCGCGCACCAGGTCCGGCGGGAGGTCTTCGATGAAGCCGACCGTGTCGGTGAAGATGATCTCCTCCTCGTCGGGATAGCGCACGCGCCGGGTGCGGGGATCCAGCGTCGCGAAGAGCTTGTCCTCCATGAGCACGTCGGCGCCCGTGAGCGCGTGGAGCAGGGTGGACTTGCCGGCGTTGGTGTACCCGACGATGCTGACGACCGGGATCCGGCGGTCCTTGCGCTTCTGGCGCTGGATCGCCCGCTGGGAGGCGATCTGATCGATCTGCTTCTCGAGGCGGTCGATGCGTTCGCGGACGCGGCGGCGGTCGGTCTCGAGCTTGGTCTCGCCGGGGCCACGTCCACCGGTGCCGCCGCCCATGAGGCGGCTCATGAAGCTGTTCTTCCCGACCAGGCGGGGCAGGGTGTATTTCAATTGGGCCAGCTCCACCTGCAGCTTGCCTTCGCGGGTCTGCGCCCGCTGGGCGAAGATGTCCAGGATCAGCATGGTGCGGTCCACGATGCGCACCGGGGTCAGTTCGGAGAGCACGCGGGCCTGGGCCGGGGAGAGCGAGGGGTCGAGGATGAGCAGGTCCAGCTCGTGGCGTCCCAGGGTGAGCAGGATGTCGTCGAGCTTGCCGCGGCCGATCATCGTGCGTGGATCGTACTTGGGCCGCAGCTGGGTGTGGACCTCCACGACCTCCACACCGGCGGTGCGCGCCAGCTCCTCCAGCTCGGCCGTACGTCGCTCCAGCCGGGCGCGATCGGGGGCCACGATCACGAGGATGCCCCGCTCCCCGTGACGCACCTCGCGACCGCGGGGACGGGCGGCCGTCTGCTCGCGATCGGCGATCCAGGTCTGGAAGTCCAGCTCCAGGCGGCCCAGCGGCGCGTAGGGGATGACCCGCGGGATGGGCGTGGGATCGTCGGAGAGGAACGCCCAGGTGATCTGAACCGGCGCCTCGGGGTGGAGCCGGATGCAGGCGGCGACCGCGTCGAGGCGGTGCGAGTACAGGCAGGTGCTGTCCTCCGGCGAAAGCGGCCGGTGGGTGGGATGGGCGTGCAGCAGCCTCAGTCCGGGACGGAGCCCGCCCTCGGGCAGGTCCGGCGTCGGCAGCGGCAGGTTCTCGGAGGTCCCCACGATGACCTGGCGGATGGCGCCCTTGCGATCCACCAGGATCCCGATCTCACGCCCGGTGTCGCGCGCGATCTCGACGAGGAGGGCCGCCAGCGTCGCTCCGAACAGTTGCTCCGGCGGGTTGCGGCGCCGGGGCAGGCTCTCCAGCAGGTGCAGCTGGCTGGGCTTGAGTCCCGAAGTGTGTCCAAATATCAAATCATCATCCTCCCGGGCCCTGGGCCACAAGGTCAAAGCAGTTTGGACACATTCACGCCGTTTTACAAGCTGATTGCCGGGAACCGCTTCGTCAGGTATATATCCGGCTACCATGCGCGTTCATCCCGGCTGTCTGCGTTTCCTATGTATGTTTGCGGTTTTCTTCACTTTTCAGGGCTGCAACTGGCTCCTGGGATGGGAGGACGAGCGCCCTGGCGTCTGTCCCAACGGCGTCCTGGAGCCCGGCGAGACCTGCGACGGCACCGATCTGGGCGGCCGGACCTGCGAGGATCTCTCGTACACCGGCGGCACCCTGACTTGCCGGACCGACTGCACGCTGGACACCGCGGAGTGCACCCTCTGCGGCGATGGCGTGGCCGAGGGCGGCGAGGCCTGTGACATCGAGGATACGCGCAACGTCACCTGCGCCTCCCTGGAGTACTACGGCGGGCAGATCAATTGTTCTGAATCATGTGAACT
>PHBF01000313.1 GCA_002841905.1 Deltaproteobacteria bacterium HGW-Deltaproteobacteria-17 | reverse complement strand
CCTGCCGCGTCACCGGGTCACGCTGGACGATGCGCCGCTGGAGTTGACGGCCACCGAGTTCGCGCTGCTGGGCCTGTTCGTCGCACATCCGGGATGGGTCTTCACCCGCAACCAGATCATCGCCCGCGTCAAGGGGGATGACTACCCTGTGACGGATCGCTCCGTGGATGTCCAGGTGGTGGGTCTGCGCCGCAAGCTGGGACGGTTGGGAGAGTGCATCGAGACCGTCCGTGGTGTGGGGTACCGGATCCGGGAGAATGCATGAGCTACAGGTCATCGGTGGTCCATCACTTCCTGGGTGCGACGCTCTTCCTGCTCTCCATGTCCTACGCAGTCGTGTATCTCAACACGCTCACGGCCGTGTCGGGTCCCGGGGAGGGGGCGGCCGCCCGCGCGCAGGCCGCTCGTCTGCATGAACTGGCGCTGCTGACCTTGCAGCGGGCCCCGGATCAGGAGGCTGCCTGCCTGCGGCTCGGACCGTTCTTCACCCAGGCAGCGATCGTGGACTCGCAGCGCCGGATCCGTTTCGTCTGCTCCGGTGTCGTCCAGCAGATCGAGGACAACCTGAGGTGGCTTCGGCTGGATGCCCTTCCAGGATGGCACGAGGAAAGGTTCGATCGATATCCGTTCGGCGGCGGGACCCTTCAAAGGGCCGCGCCAATCAGGCCCGCCACTGACCCCGGGGAGCGCCTGTGGTTCTTTGTTTCCGTCGAGCTGCCGTCTCGTTCCTGGCGGGCGCTGATCAGCGAGGCGGCCTGGTCCTTCCTGCCGTTCTTGCTGTTCTCGGTTCTGCTGATCTGGTGGCGGGCGCGACAGGTCTGCGAGGATCTGGCGAACCTGGACGTCGTGTTCGAGGCCTTCCGCCAGGGACGGCTGGAGGCGCGCCCCCCCGTCTCGAAGATCCGGGAAATCGCCCGCCTTCAGGACGGGATCCGGAGCTTCGCCGAGGAGACGGAGGCCGCCGCAGCGATGCTTCACAAGGAAAAAAACGAACTGGAGGCGGTGTTCTCGGCCATGACCGAGGCTGTCGTCGTGCTCGACCCCTCAGGTCGGATCACAAGAATGAACCGCCGCGCCTTCGAACTGTTTCCGGTCAACCCGGGGAGGGTGGTTGGCCAGCCGCTGGGTGAACTCATCGTCCACCCGGATCTGGACATGCTCCTGTCCGATGGACGGATCGACGCCTCGCCGGTCCGGGCGGACCTCCACTTCGACTCGCCCAGACCCCGGGTCCTCCAGGTCCACTGCAGCCGCATCCGCAGCGCGGTCGGTCTCCTGACGGGCACGCTCCTGGTGTTCGAGGAGGTCACCCTGCTGCGCAGGCTCGAGAGCGTCAGGCGGGAGTTCTCCTCGAATGTCAGTCATGAACTGAGGACGCCGATCACGTCGATCCTCGGCTTCGTGGAGACCCTGCGGGAGGGGACGTCCACGGAGGAGGAACGACATCATTACCTGGAGGTCATCGCCCGCTCGGCGGGGAGGCTCCACGCCATCGTCGAGGATCTGCTCAACCTGTCCCGCATCGAGTTGATCACCGACTCCCAGGCCGCGGGCCTGGAACCCGTGGAGGTCACCGGTGTCCTGGAGGCCGCGATCGGCATGTGCGCCCGAGCCGCCCAGGAGAGGGACATCAGGCTCCTGGTGGAGCCGTCCTCCGGCGTGACTGCCCCTCTCAACGCCTCCCTGTTCGAGCAGGCGCTGGTGAACGTGATCGACAACGCGATCAAATACAGTCCCGAGCACTCGGAGGTGCGGATCTCGCAGGAGGAGGTCGGGGACGAGCTCCGGATCCATGTTCGGGATCAGGGCATCGGGATCCCGGAGAAGGACCTGCCCCGCATCTTCGAACGGTTCTACCGCGTGGACAAGAGTCGCAGCCGGAAGGCAGGAGGTACGGGCCTCGGGCTCTCCATCGCCCTTCACGTCATGCAGGTTCATCGCGGAACGATCCGGGTGGAGAGCCGCCCCGACGAGGGCTCGTGCTTCACCCTGGTCGTCCCGGTGACGTCTCCCGGGAGCGGCACGGTGGACGGCGGCATGAGCCAGGGCTCCTGAGCAGGGGGCGGAGGCCGTCAGTCCAGCATGGAAATCAGATCATAGATGATTTGCAGGGCCTCGCGCGGCGAGAGCGTGTCGGGTTCGACGGCGCGCAGGCGCTCCGCGATACGGTCCAGGCCGGGCACCGGCGGGGGCGGCGCGAACAGCGAGAGTTGGGGCTCCGGTTCGGCGGCCTTCGGGTGCGGCAGGGTGAGGCTCTCCCCGTCCTCGAGGGACTTGAGGATGCCGCGGGCGCGGGTGATGACCTCGGCGGGCACGCCCGCCAGGGAGGCCACATGGATGCCATACGACCGGTTGACCGAACCGTTGACGAGCTTCCGCAGGAAGACGATCTCCCCCTTCCATTCCCGGACGGCCACCGCGGCGTTGTGAATGCGGGGCTTGATGTCGGGAAGCGCCGTCAGTTCGTGGTAGTGTGTGGCGAACAGCGTGCGGCATCCGATGCGGTCATGGACGTACTCGGCCACCGCCCAGGCGATGGACACGCCGTCGTAGGTGGAGGTGCCGCGGCCGATCTCGTCGAGGATCACCAGCGAGCGTGCCGTGGCGTGCCGGAGGATGCCCGCGGTCTCCTTCATCTCGACCATGAAGGTGCTCTCGCCGCGGGAGATGTTGTCCGAGGCGCCGACGCGGGTGAAGATGCGGTCGCTCAGGCCGATCTGGGCCTTGTCCGCGGGTACGAAGGAGCCCATCTGTGCCATGAGCTGGATGATCGCCGTTTGCCGGATGATGGTGCTCTTGCCCGCCATGTTCGGACCGGTGATCACGAGCACCTGGCGATCCGAGCCGGAGAGCCGCAGGTCGTTGGGGATGAACTCGCCTGTACCCAGGTTCCGTTCGATGACCGGGTGCCGGGCGCCGGAAAGTTCGAGCTTGTCCGAGGTGTCGACCAGGGGGCGGTGGTAATGAAAGCGGTGCGCGGCCTCGGCCAGGCCCGCGAGCACGTCGAGGGTGGCGATCCGCCGGGCGATGCCGAGCAGCCGCTCCTGATGCGCTGCGATCGTGTCGCGCAGGGCTGTGAAGAGCTCGGCCTCCAGGCGCGTGCGCTCCTCCTGGGCCGCGAGCACGCGCCCCTCGAGCTCGGCCAGCTCGGCCGTGATGTAACGCTCCGCGTTGCGCATGGTCTGCTTGCGGACGTAGTCCTCGGGCACGTTCTGCGTGCGGCTTCTGGAAATCTCGATGAAGTATCCGAAGACACGGTTGTAGTTGATCTTGAGC
>PHBF01000312.1 GCA_002841905.1 Deltaproteobacteria bacterium HGW-Deltaproteobacteria-17 | reverse complement strand
GACCGCGTCGCGGGGGAACGCCACCGAGATCGAGTCCGCGCGGGTCGACGGCGGCAGGGGTGTGATGGTCTCCGTGCCGGCCTTCCAGGCCTCGTAGATGACGCGGCTGTTCTGCGCCTGCACGCCCACCAGGCGCGGCTTGTACGGGATCGCGCCCAGCGCGTGCAGGTCGGCGATGCCCTTGGCCAGGCCCGCGGCGATGCAGCCGTCCCCCACGGACACGAACACGAAGTCCGGCGGGTTGTCGTAACCGATGTCCTCGAGGGCCTCGAGGACGCCGGTCTTCTTCCCCTCGGCCAG
This sequence comes from Deltaproteobacteria bacterium HGW-Deltaproteobacteria-17, assembly GCA_002841905.1. Lineage (GTDB taxonomy): Bacteria > Myxococcota_A > Polyangia > HGW-17 > HGW-17 > HGW-17. Next base: position 2,979 of record PHBF01000312.1, on the reverse strand, counting down.
CAGCGGGTTGATCGCCGTCGAGCGCAGGTACCAGCCGAAGCGGTCGGCGGCCTTCAGGCTCAGGGCGAAGGCGTCGTCGTAGGTGCCGTCGACCAGGAAGACCTGCGCCCCGAACGTGAGCAGCTGGGCGACCTTGGCCGGCGGCGCGGCCTTGGGGACGAAGATCACGGCCGTGATGCCCTCGGGGGCGCACAGCCCCGCCAGCGAGGCCGCTGCGTTGCCGGTGGAGGCCGCCGCGATCAGGTTGATCCCGAGCTCCTTGGCGCGGGCCACCGCGATGGCGGAGGCGCGGTCCTTGAAGGAGGCCGTGGGCAGCCGGCCGTCGTCCTTGATCCACAGCCCCGGGATGCCCACGTGCCGGCCCAGCCGCACGGCGTGGACCATGGGTGTGGGGCCCACGGCGGTCTGGGGGCGCGGGCCGTCGAGGGCCAGCGGCAGAAGCGGCGCGAAGCGGAAGAGGTCGCGGCGGGGGCTGCCGGCGCGGTAGATCGGGAACAGCGGCCGGATGTAGTCGTAATCGTATTCGACGTCGAGGATGCCGGTCTCGCCGCAGTGGGGGCAGGTCAGTTCGAGCTCGTCGAAGCCGAACCGCCGGTCACAGAGCGTGCATTTCTTGCCGATGATGTGGGGTCTGCGCGTCATGGTGGACTCCTGGGCGGTCGCGGTCCGGGGGGTGTCAGGTCATGACCGAGAGGAACGCGCCCCCGACCGCGAGCGCGGTGGCTGCCATTTTGCGCGGGGTGAGGGGCTCGCGCAAGAAAAAATAAGCCATCAGGATGATCACGATGACCGTGAGCTCGGAGAAGACGGCCACCAGGGAGGCGGGCAGGTTGCGCAGGCCCAGCGCCCAGGCGCTGATCGCGAGGTAGGTGCCCAGAAAGCCCGACAGGCCCAGCATGGTCCAGTTGTGCAGCTTCTGCAGGCCCTGGAGCAGGTCCGCCCGGCGCGGATGAAAGAGGTAGTAGACGATCAGGAAGGCGTTGCCCGCGATCAGCCGCACCCAGGTCAGGTAGAACAGGTCGTACCGGGACAGCAGGTCCTTGTAGAGCACCGCGCCCACGAGCGTGGACAGCATCGAGGCCGTGGCCACGAAGATGCCCAGGAACAGGTGCCTGGGCCGGTTGTGCATGTCCCCCGAGGAGGCGATGATGATCGCCGAGACGACGAGCACGGCGCCGATGATCAACTGGACGCTGATGCTCTCATGGAAGATCAGCACGCCCGCGACGATCATCAATGGTGTATAGATGCAGCCGACGATGGCGTTGAGCCCCGCGCCGAGCATCTTCAGGGAGGACATGAACAGCAGGTCGCCCAGCCCGATGCCCACCACGCCGGAGAGCACCAGCAGCAGGAAGTCGGTGGCGGGCAGCGCCGGGAACATGGGGATGCCCATCACCACCAGGGTGACGGAGAAGCACAGCAGGCCGACGAGGTTCTTGCCGACGTTGACGCCGAAGGCGGTGACGTAGTCCGAGCTCTTGCGGAACAGGATGACGGCGCCCGCCCAGAAGAAGGAGCTGGCGAGGGTGCCGAGGATGCCGAGGGTGAACGCGTCCATGGGACTCCGGTGTCGACCCGCGGGGCGGATTCGACAGCTGGACGTTCATACATCCGGGGTCCTCGGAACACAATCGGGAAAAGACGATGGCCGTGATTCGATTATCCCCTTGACACGCTGCGACATCCGCGTCATGAATTTGTCGGACGAGGTGAATCATGGCGATGTTTCAAGAAAAAATGCATCAACTCACCGGCTGGGTCAGGACGATGCCCCAGTACCTGAAGGGACGACCGCTGGCCCGGATCGTGCTCGACGGACACTTCACGCCTGCCTCCGGAGCCCGCATGGCGCGCATGTTTCCCCTGCACGCCCAGCTCTCCCTGGCCTACAGGAAGCCCGGCGTCATGGGCGTCGAAGGGATCCTCGACATCGAGTCCAACCTCGGAGAGACGCCCGTGAGCGGAGAGCTGCACCTCTCGCCGTGGGGCGGCGAGCCGTTCATGAGGCTTCAGTTCACGACGCCCGACGGCGGGTCCGGCGAGTTGGTCGTGGAGCACCTCGGCACCGACTTCTTCACGACCCAGCGGCTCGAGGGGCGCACCACCGGGGCCCTGCTCGGAGACCTGAGCCTGCGCCTGCCCACCGAGCAGTTCATGCGCGTCCTCTGCCTCCGCTGACCCCGGCGCCTGCAGCCAGGCGGCGCCTCCGTGCGAATCGTCGCACGCGGTACGGCGCCCATCCCCCCCACGGTTTTTGTCGCTCAGCTTTTCTTTTGCCTCCGCGTGAGGTACCCTCGACAGCTGTTTCCGGCCCGGGGACCGTCCTTCCCCGTCCAAGGAGTCCCCTCGATGAAAGTCTGCCCGTCCTGTCACAGTCTGGAAGGATGGGATTTCTGTCCCCGCTGCGGGCGCGTCCTCGAGGGCGGCCCGGACCCCCTCTTCGTCTGCACCCTCGGGTGGTCCCGCTCCAAGGAGTACGAGGGTCTCCTGTCCCGCTTCCAGGCCGAACCCGGATATGCCTGCAGGGAGACGGCCGAGGAGATCCTCCATCAGGTCCCGCTGGCGGACCTCGCCTCGACCGAGAACCTCGTGAGGCGCTATGGCCGCGCCATGCTGTGGAAGGAGACCCGCTTCGACACCGCCTCGGGGGTGTCGTTTGATCTGCACGGACCCGTCGGGGTCTGCTTCCTGCGTCATGTCCTGGAAGGGGCGGCACCCTGTCTGCGGGACGAACCCTGCCCGTTCCTGGGGCCGATGCTGCCGGTCGAACCCGGGGTCGCCGGCGGGCTTCAGCTGGCCGCGCACCTGATCAGTTCGCCGCAGGCCCTGTCGTGTCCGTATTCCTGGGAGCTGGTCGGCCGGGCGGCGGGCTTCCTGCCCGATCCCGCGCTCGCACCCTTCGTGGCCGCCCGTGCCAGGGAGGCCCTGGACGAGGGGCGGATCCTGATGGATGACGCCGGCGCCTTCACGGCGCGG
>PHBF01000011.1 GCA_002841905.1 Deltaproteobacteria bacterium HGW-Deltaproteobacteria-17 | reverse complement strand
GAAAAGCAGGCCACGGTGCAGGCCATCGAGCCGCCCAAGAATTTCTCGGGCACCAACTTCGGACAGGTCGTCAGCCCGGTGCTCAATGACCAGGGGAAGGTCATCTCCGACGTCTATCTCGCCGGAGGCAACGGGGACTCCCCGCTGGCGGTGATCACCCTCGAGAGCGACGGGACCGTCTCCCGCCAGGCCTTCTCCTTCGACGAGGGCGTCTCCGTGAGCATGATCGCGCCGCTCCCCGCCAAGGACGGCCGCTGGCGCGCCGTGCTCTCCGACGGCCGTTTCCAGAGCGTCACGGTGTTTTCGCTCAACCCCGCCGATGGCGTGTTCGAGCTTGCCCGGGAGGCCACCGTCTCCGGCGGCGCCGAATTCGGCAGCGCGATCGTGGCAGCCGACCTGGACCGTGCCGGGGGCATGGAGATCGTCGTGGCCTCGGCCCAGGGCCTGACCGTCTTTGACGAGCAGTTGAGCTCGGCGACCTCGCGGTTCTTTCCCTATCCGGCCGGCTTTGCCGTACCCACCCTCCAGGAGTTGACCGAGAACGGCAACCAGACCTTCCTGACCGTGCTGTGGATCGATCAGAACCCGGTGCTGGCCGTCGGCGGCAACTCCCCAGGCCCGCAGACCGAACCGGTGTGGACGGTGATGCTGGTGCCGTTCACGGGAGCTTTTCCCGAGGCCAACGTGCAATGGCTCACCGGGTCCGATCTCCTCCCCGGCACCAACGTGTGCACGCTGGTTGCAGGTCACCTCGATGGGGATCTGAACACGGATCTGATCGTGGGCGCCTGCGAAGGCACCTATCTGTTCGCTGCGGACCCGCTGTCGGTGAACTACCTGGCTTCCGATCCCCGCTGGATCCTGCACGAGGAGAACCAATCCGTGGGTCATGTCGCCGGTCTGATCGACCTCGACGCCGACGGGGTCATGGAGTTGTGTGTGGCCGAGCCGGATCGTCCCGCCGGGTCCGGCAAGAACGGCGAGGTCCTGATCTATGAACTGGATCCGTCCTCCGAGGCCGAGCCGACGCCGTTGACCATTCTTGCGGCCCCGGCCAACGAGAAGCGTTTCGGCAGCTCCCTCCATGTGCTGACCACCTCGGCCGGCACCCAGGAACTGGTGGTCGGTGGATCCAATGCCTCGTATCTCTTCTTCATGACGGGCTTCCCCGGTGACCTCGATCCGAGATAGGTTCCCTACCGTGGAGGGTCCTCCCGCCGGTCTCCTGTCCGCCCCTTCCAAAGGTGATTGATCATGTCGAATCTGTTTTTCCTAGTCATGCTCTTTTCGGTGCCTGCGGCGCCGGAGGCGCGACCGACGGTGGCGCTGATCAACCTGGATCATCCGGGGGCAGGCGAGTTCGCACGGGTCCAGACCATGCTGGCGTTGCAGCCGGCCATCCGGTTGCTTCCGGACACCGAGTTCACCCCCGAACAGCAGGCGTCCCTCCGCTCGACGCTCCAGGCGGTGGCCGCCTACCCCGATGCCCTGGTGCGGGCCGTGCTGGAGAAGCACCGTGTTCACATGAAAATTGATCGCTGGGTGATCCTGACCACCCGTGGTCTCTACGTGCAGGGCCCGCAGGAGGCCTTCTTTGGCCCCTTCGCGGTACCAGGCCCCAGGGGGCGGCTCAGCGAGGCGTTTCTGCTGCTGCTCCAGAAGCCACAGCCCCCGGTTCGGCGGCCCGGCTCGACCGTGCAGGTTCCCTTTTATCGCAATTGGCTGTTCTGGACGGGTGTGGGCGTGATCGTGGGCGGCTTGACGGCGATGAGCCTCCTGGCGCAGGAACCCACGGATGTGGAAGTGCATGTTTTTCGCCGCTGATGATTGCGAATTGTATTTATATATCACGCTATAGGCATTGATAAATATAAAAAAAGACTAAACACAGCGAGCCGACTGGCCGATTTCATAAAGCCCCCTGAAAAACCAAAGAAAAGTTCTTGTTTGTACACCTGATTTGGGTATATTGACAGAACCTTCGGCATATAAGATCGATTTTTCGAAGGTGCACCTCGCGCCAGGATGGCGCCACGGCTGCAAGGAGTGCTGGCGATGTACCGGGTCTGCGAAACCTGCCGACTGCCCAACGTGCTTTCATATCATGAATGCCCGGAGTGCAAGGCTGCCTTGACCCACTTGCCCCAGCGTGACGGGGCCAGCCTGCAGGGGGCGATCATCGAGAAGCGCTACCGCATGGAGGAGTTCGTCGGAGAAGGCGCCATGGCCTGGGTTTACCGCGGGGCCCATGTGGATCTCGGCTCCTCCGTGGCGATCAAGCTGCTCAAACCCGCCTTTGCGCAGGACGCGCGTTTTCTGGCCCGCTTCAAGAAGGAGGCCACCGCCATCGGTGCGCTCTCCCATCCCAACATCCTGTCCGTGATCACCTCCGGGGACACGGTCACCGGCATCCCCTACATGGTCTGCGAGTTCATCAAGGGTGCCTCGCTGGGCGGAGTGATTCAGGCGGAGGGACGGCTGCCCTGGAAGCGTTCCCTGCATGTCTTTTCGCAGATCCTGTCCGCTCTCGACGAGGCCCACAGCCGCGAGGTGGTGCACCGCGACCTCAAGCCCGACAACATCATGGTCATGTCCATGCGCTCGGGCGAGGATTTCTGCAAGATCGTCGATTTCGGGATCGCCCTGCACCAGGTGCCCAACGAACAGCGGCTCACCCAGCACGGCGAGATCTTCGGCACCCCCGAGTACATGGCACCGGAGACCATCAAGGGTCAGGCTGCGACCGCCGCGTCGGACCTGTATTCGGCCGGGATCATTCTCTATGAGATGATCACGGGGCAGCTGCCCTTCACAGGACCGGCCATCTTCGACGTGCTGCTGGCACACATCGAGAAGCGGCATGTTCCTCCCACACAGCTTGTGCCCGAGTTGCCGCCCGAGATCGACGCGGTCATGGATCGCGTTCTCACGAAGAACCCGGCGGAGCGTGTTCAGACGGCGGCGGAATTTAAAAAATTACTCCAGTTCGCCTCGGCCCCCGCGGTCGTCACGTGTGGCTCCTGCAAACTGGAGATGCGCATCGATCACAAGTTCTGCCCGCACTGCGGCGCCACCAACCGGGATCGGATGTCCTCGAGCAAGATCGAAGCCGTCGCGGCCATGGAGACCCTCGAACGCATCCTCATCAAGGAGAAGGTCTTCACTGCCCCGTTCTTCGGACGTGACCGCGAGAAGATCGCCATCGGGGATTTCCTGCGCAGCCGGAAGTTGTGCCTGGAGATCTCCGGAGAGCTCGGCATCGGGAAGACCGCCCTGGTGCGATCGGCCCTGGCGGATCTGGGCGACATCCCCGTCGCCGTGTACCACGTGGATCCGGACCCGATGGGTTGTCAGCGGTCGTGGTGGCCCGTGCGTCAACTGGCCATCTCCCTGACGGGGATGCCGGCGTCGCCCGGGCTCGATGATCTGCTGGGCATCTGCATGGCATTAGAGCTCGACCCCGAGGACGTGCCCCACCTCCTGAACCTGTTCGAGCTCGAGGGCGATCAGCCCACGCTGGAGTTCCAGGTCCGGCTGCGCGAGATGATCACGTCGGTGGCGCGGTTTCTCTGCGCAGCCACCAAGGGCCGTCCCACGCTGCTCGTGTTTCATGACGTCGATGTCTATGACCTGCCCTCCTGCCGTGTGCTGGAGCAGTTGTATTTCATGATCCAGGGGTTGCCCATCAAGGTGATCAACACCGGGGAACATCCCCTCTTCGTCGCCGACAGCATGCCACGGGAACTGTATGAACACCTGAACCTGACCCGCCTCGAGGATGAGACGGCGCGGGACCTGGGTTTTGTGGTCATGTCCGAGAACAGTTGTTCCTGGCATGGGCAACTGTCGGCGCTGGTGTCAGCCGCCGGAGGGCTCCCCCTCCACCTGATCGAAGGCATGCGCCTGCTCACCGAGGGTGGGTCCGAGGTGAACCTGCCGCTGGTGGATCTGGTGCAACTGCGGGTGCGTCGCCTCCCCAAGAAGGCCCAGCACCTGCTTCAATGGATCTCCATCTACGGCAACGTCGTCCCCGAGGAGCTGGCCGAGCAGGCGCTGGGGATCGGAACGTCGGCCTCCCAGGCCGTGGACGTCTGTCAGCGGCGCGGTTTCCTCCTGCGCACCGGTGACGGCAACCTTCAGTTGGCCCATCCGCTGGTGGCCCGTCTCATCCTGGAGGAGATGCCCGCGACGCTGCGCTCGGAGATCCACGAGGAGTTGCTCGACTCCGTCTATGCGGCGCATCTCGATCCCCATGTGCTGGCATTCCACGCCCTGTATGCCCACCGGCTCCAGGATGCCTCCATGTACTTCGAGCGGGCGGCCGCCCACTGCGAGTTCAGGCTCGATGATCAGGGCGCCATCTTTTACTACCGGAAAGCCCATGAGCTGGCCAAGATGGAGGCCATGTCGGGCAAGAACGAGCTGAGATACGCGCAGATCAGCGCCCGGTACGGGGATCTCCTGAGGTACACGGGCCAGCTCCATGCCGCCGAGGCCGTGCTGCGCGAGGCGCTGACGTTCTGCATGGAGTGCGCGTCCTGCGAGGCGGTGATCCTGGCATCCCTGGCCCGCTGCTGCGCGGATTCGCCGGATGATCGGGCCGAAGACCTGATCACGCGGGCGACCCGGATGGCGCAGAAGGCCCGGGACCCGCAGGTGCTCTACCGTGTCTTCCATGATCTGGGCCAGATCGAGATGCTGAAAGGGCGCTTCGATCTGGGCATCACCCAGTTGCGCACCGGCCTGGCGATGCTCGAGGGCACCCCGCGCATGCCGATCTCGACCTGGCGGCTGTACCTGCAGTGTGCCCAGTTCGAGTTTCTCCGTGGCAAGTCCGAACAGGCCATCGAGACCTGCATGACCGCTCTGGAGAAACCGTTCGTGTCGCGCTCCTACCTGGCATGCAGCCGCCTGCATGAAGCGCTGGCCCAGATGTTCATGGAGCTCAAGCGCAAGCCTGAGGCCGTGGAACACCTGAAGAAGGCGGTCCAGTTCATGCTGCAGACAGGTGATCGCGTCAGTCTGATCCAGAGCTCGCTGCACCTGGGCGAGCTTGACGAGGAGCTGCGTGTCGAGTGGGCCGAGAACGCCCTCGCCCTTTCTTCGCGTATCGGATTCTTCAAAGGCATGGAGCTGGCCGGAGCCATGCTCGCAGCCAACGCATCATAAAGAATTCCCCACAGCCTTCAGGCACAGGACGACGAGCGCAACCGTCGTGCTCGGCGCCAAACCGCACGAACAGATCATCCCTCCCAGGGACATGTCTATGATTTTGGTTGGTTGTGTGAAGCCCGGGGCTTCGGGGTTACATGCGCTTGGAGTAGTACTCGACCACCGCCTGCAGGTCCACTTCGAACGGAATGCTGTCCGGCGTGGGCAGGGCGCGGATGCGGGCCACCTTGCGGGTGGAGTCGATTTCCATCCAGTCGGGCACGGAAACCGAAGGCTGGCCGATGGAGGCTTCGATCACCTTCAGTTCACGGGAGCGCTCGCGCAGGGAGATCTCGTCGCCGACCTTCACGCGGAAGGAGGGGATGTTGACCTTCTTGCCGTTGACGATGAAATGCGAATGGTTGACCAGCTGGCGGGCGGCCGGAATCGTGGGCGCGAAGCCAGCGCGGAACAACACGTTGTCCAGGCGGCGTTCCACCAGTTCGGCCAGCTTGTCGCCGGTGGCGGCCTTGGAGCGGCGGGCTTCCTTCATCAGGCGGCGCAGCTGGCGCTCACCCAGGCCGTAGTTGTAGCGCAGCTTCTGCTTCTCGATCAACTGGGTACCGTAGTCGGACCGGCGACCACGACGACGCTGACCGTGCTGTCCGGGGGGGAACGGGCGCTTCTGCATGGTTTTACGGGAAAGGCCGGGGAGATCCAGGCCAAGGGCACGCATCTTCTTTACACGGGGACCAATATAACGACTCATGGATACAACCTTTTTAAAATTCGGAGATGAAACAACCAACTCCGCAAAGCTGAACTATTAGTATTGGATTTTTTCGGGGTGTCAAGAGCAAATCGACCCCTCTGGGGTGAAAAATGAGGGGTTGCGGGGGTTCCACGCGATCTCCGCTCCGCGTGGCGAGGATCCCGGGACGTGCGGGACGGGCTGGCCCCGCCGGCGTGAAAGCGGGGCAGACGGGGCTGCGCATCAGGGATCGCACGGGAGGACGCAGGGAGAGACATTCAGGTCGGGGATGACGGTGTCCACCAATAAATCAAGGTCCCGATCCGGAATGAGCAGGGTCCCCTCCACCCGACAGTCCGACCCGGTCTCGAAGGTCGCGGGGTTGGGGAGCCGCAGTCCGATCAACTCGAAGGCGCGGGACCAGATGATCTCCGGAAGGGAGATCTCCAGCGTCCCGTAGAGGTGGTCCTGGAGGGTCTCGGGCCAGGCGCTGACCTGGGCCTCCTCGAGCAGGAGCGCGGCGAATTCGGAGCCTTCCGGTGGAATGCCGTCAGGTTCCAGGAAGCTTTCCTGAAGGTGCCGTGCCAGCAGGTTCTCCCAGTCCAGGGTCAGCATGAAGGGTTCGAGCTGGCAAGTCTGCGAACTCCCGGGGCAGGAAAAGGAGTGGGAGGTGCCGGTCGGGATCGGGAGGGCATGCCACAGGCCGTCATGCAGCCACTGCAGGGAACCGACCTCGAAGCGAAGAGCCGCGTCCTCGGGCAGGAGGCTCCCCAGGAGGCGCGCGCGGGACAGATCTTCGGAGGCCAGGATCGCGTGGAACCGTGCGAGGGCGCCCTGATAGGTCCCCCAGGCGAGCAGGGCCTGCAGCCGGGACTCCAGGCTCTGGCGGTCCGACTCGTCGAGGCCATTGCGGCAGCCCTGGACGTCGGGCCGTCCCCGGTGTTCATGGATCCAGGCCGACTCCGGCGTGGTGACTCCCGGAGCGCACACGGACAGGTCGCCGGCCTCCAGCAGCGAGACCAGACAGTCCAGATACAACTGGGCGAGACCGTAGGGGCAGCGCCCGGTCTCCTGCCAGCCGGCGAAGAGCTCCCTGGCCCGTTGCGGGATGATCCCCCCGTCGACGGCGGTCTCGAAATTCCAGGGGCCGTTCAGTTGCCGCGAGTAATCACGAAGCTCCATCGCCACGTCCACGGTGGCATCCGGGATCAGGGAGCGGATCTCCGGCGTGAGGCAGCCATGGATGCGGGGCTCCGAGGGACCGGCCATGCCGCGCGTGACGATGGAAAAGGGAAGATCGACGGGCAGCTCCGGATATTCCACGATCGTGAGCCAGGAGGGAAGGGTCCTGCGGCGGTCCAGTTCGACGGTGTAGGGAGAGATCCGGTCGCAGGTGCTTCCGAAGACAATGCCGGTCTGCAGGCCGTCGATGTCGTTGGGAAGGATGTCCCCCGAATAGTTGAAGGCCACGCGGAAGCGGACCAGGCCCGTGGAGGACACGGTCACATCGAGCTGGAGAGGGACCGCCCGGGTGTTTTCGATGCGCACCTGGAAATGGGCTGCGCTGGCTCCTGCGATCAGGTTCAGTTCGGCGAGCCCGGTGGTGTCGGAGACGGCGCTCGAGGACGCGAGCGTGGTGCCGCCGGCGACGCCGATCATGCGGAAGTCCAGGCGCACACCGGAGACCGGGCTCCCCGTGGCGTCCAGCACGCGGAGGTCGACACGGGCGCGTTGCCCGGCCATGAGGGATATCTCTCCGCTGGAAGGAACCTCGAACTGGAGGGTCAGGTTGCCGGTCTGGTTGTTCTGGTTGTTCGTCACCGGATTGAACTTGGCGTTCTCGCAGTGGGCACAGAGGAGCAGCAGGATCAAGAGGAGAGGGAGACGACGCATGGAAATTTCACCCCGACGCATCTGTTTGTAGCACTGGTTCGGGTGGCTTTCCATGCGGAAAGGCCCTTACGGGACGGAATCCAGGACTTTTCCGGGGTTGAGCAGGCCGTCGGGATCCCACGCGCGCTTGACGGCCATGAACATGTCCAGGACCGCAGGCGCATGCTCGGCCGGCAGGAAACGCCGCTTGAGCGTCCCGATGCCGTGTTCACCCGAGAGGGTTCCCCCCAGCAGCAGCGTGAGCCGGAAGAGCCGCTCCACGGCTGTGGCAAAGGCGGCGCCGTCCCCGTCGGTGAGGAAGTTCACATGCAGGTTGCCGTCTCCGGCGTGGCCGTAGCAGGCGGACTCGAGCCCCAGCTCCCCGGCGATCTCCCTGATTCCGAGGACCAGCTCGGGCAGCAGCGCCCGCGGCACGGCCACGTCCTCGCTGATCTTGCGGGCGTGGAGCGCCTTGAGCCGGCTGCTGACGTCCCGGCGTGCGTTCCAGGCGGCCCCGGCGGTGACAGGGTCAGCGGCCAGGACGTGGTCCGAGGGGGCTGCGCCGGCGCGGGCCAGGGCGTCGAGGACCCCCTGCGCGAGGTGCGGTGCGTCGGCCAGACCTTCGAGCTCGCAGAACAGCGCGCCGCCGGCTATGGACGATGGGGAGAAGGTCTCGGTGCGTGCGGCGTCAAGGCTGCGACGGTCCAGCAGCTCCAGGGCCATCGGAAACAGTTGGTTCTGCACCAGGACCGTGACGGCGCGGACCGCCTCATGCACCGAGGGGAAGTACAGGATCAGGAGGCCGGGCGCCTTCGGCTGGGGGATCAGTTTGAAGATCAATTTGGAGAAGACGGCGAGGGTCCCCTCCGAGCCGGTGAGGAGGGCCGTGAGGTCATAGCCCGAGACACCCTTGACGGGGCGGTGGCCCACGTCGAAACGCTGGCCTCCGATCCGCACCGCCTCCAGGCCCAGCACGTATTCGCGCGTGACGCCGTAGCGGAAGGCCCGAGGTCCACCGGCGTTCTCGGCCACGTTTCCGCCGAGGCTGCAGGTGGCCAGGCTCGCCGGATCGGGCGGATAGAACAGGCCCGCGTCCCAGGCCGCCTGCTGCAGACGTTCACAGGTCGCGCCGGGTTCGACCACGGCGAGCAGGTTCTCCGGATCCACCTCGAGGATGGCGTCCATGCGGTGAAAGCTCAGTGAAACGCCGCCCCGCATGGGGACCGAGCCGCCGGACTTGCCCGTTCCGGCGCCGCGCGGTGTCACGAAGAAGCGGTGCTCCGCGGCGAGCCGCAGCAGGATCTCCACCTGCAGGGGGTCCGCAGGCGTCACGACCACGTCGGGCATGACCGCCTCCTGCTCGCTCTCGTCGTGGGAGCAGTCGCGCAGCAGGTCCTGGTCCAGGGACACCACGTCCGGACCGAGCTCGCGCAGGAGGAGTTGGTCCAGTCGCGTCATCCGAGCCTGGCCAGCCTTTCGCAGGCCTGCTCCAGACGCTCGTCGGAGACCGTGAGCGAGGCGCGGAAGTAGCCCTCGCCGTCGGCGCCGAAGAGCACGCCCGGGGTCACGAACACCCCGGCCCGATCGAGCAGGTGCTCGGTGAACGAGGCCGAGTCGAAACCCTCGGGCACCCGCCCCCACAGGAAGAACGTCCCGTCGGACAGTTCCGCATGGGCGCCGGTGCGCGTGAGGGCCGCCGAGAGGGCGTTCATGCGTCGCCGGTAGGTATCCCGCTGGTGGACGCCGAACTCGTCGACGAGCCCGGTCAGGGCCCAGGCCGCGGCCAGTTGCAACGGCTTGAACTGCCCCGAGTCGGTGTTGGTCTTCATGATCTTCAGGGGGGCCAGGTTTCGCGCCGATCCCGCCACGAACGCGAGCCTCCAACCGGTGATGTTGAACATCTTCGACAGGCTGTGGAACTCCACGACGTGGTCCAGGGCGCCCTCGAACTCGAGGAAGCTATGGGGTCTCTCACGGAAATAAATCTCCTCGTAAGCGCAGTCGTGCACGATGAGGAGATCATGACGTCTGGCCAGATTCAAGGCCTTTTCCAAATATTCCTTGGGAGCGCCGATGCCCGTGGGATTGTTGGGGTAGTTCAGGTAGAGGAGCCTGGACCGGTCCAGGATTTCGGAAGGAATCCGATCCAGGTCAGGGAGGAATCCGTTCCCGGCGTTCACCGGCATCGGATATACCTCCCCCTCGGCGATGCGGGTCATGGTCGCCGGGATGGGATAGGCCAGGGACGGCACCAGGTTCAGGGAGCCGGCGCGGGTGTAGGCCATGAACAGGTTGGCAATCCCCTCCTTGGAGCCGATCAGGCCGACGGCCTGGGTCTCGGGGTCGATGGCGACGCCGTAGCGACGGAGCAGGTAATCGCAGCCCGCGGCGCGGAACTCGGGGGTGCCTTCATAAGGGCTGTAGTTGTGCAGGTCCGGGCGCTGCACCAGCGTCGCGAGACGGTCCAGCAGCGGCTGGGGTGGCGGGGACACCGGATCCCCCACGCCGAACGAGATCACGTCGACACCGGCGGCGCGCAACCCCTTGAGTTTCTGGTCGATCCGGGCAAACAGGTATTCCGAGACGCAGTCCGTGCGAAGCATGCGCACCTCCGGCCGGAGGATATACATCGGCCATGATTTTACGCAACTGGATTTCGAGGGGGCGTCGGCACCCCGCAGTGCGCACACAGCTGGCATTGTGACCCACTCTGTGGTAAGAAGACTCGCCGGTTTCGGCCAACTGTCACGGATTGCAAGGAGTGCGCCATGAGGAATATTTACTTTATTGTTATCATTTCCCTTTCGCTGTTCGCGCTGGGATGCAGCACCGCCCAGGTGCACCGCTCGGCGTACGTTCCCCTGCCGCAGCCGTCGATGCGCTCGGGTGCCCCCTCCCAGGGAAAGAGCATGCTCACCGCCGGAGCGATGACGCTGGCCAAGCAGCAGCCGGTCGAGGATGTGACCGACGTCACGGTGAACACCGAGACCATCAGCGTCACCAACGGATCGGCCAACTGGGTGCCCCGCTCCCAGATGAACCTGAACTGGCGCTACCGCTTCACCAAGAACTTCGACATGGGGATCGGCGGAGAATGGGGCCTGGCCGCCGGCAAGCAGAAGACCTACACCGATGATTTGAACCTCACGCCCAAGGGCAACGTGGTCGGCATCGGCCTGTCCTTCGGTTACAATGTGCAGATCGACTCCCAGTGGGCCGTCGCCATCGCCGGGGAATACCTGTCGTTCACCATTCCCTATGTACGCCAGCAGGTGGCCACCGACCTGGTGACCCCGATCAACGCCCCGGAATACGGCACCGAGACCGTCGGCGTGTACTCCTTCTCGATCATCCCCCGCATGGAGATGGGCAACGCCACGGTGTTCGGCGGCGTGACCTTCCGCAACCATCCCACCACCCCCAAACTGGAGATCTACGCCAACGAGTTGAACTTCATCTCCGACGACAACGTCGACAGCGGGTCCACCTACACGATTATCACCGTCGGCGCCGAGTTCAAACTCAACCCGGTGCTGCGGTTGCTGGTCATGGCCTTCCAGCCGGTCACCACGACGCCGGTGAAGTATTTCCCAATGTTTGGTCTTGGTCTTGCATGGGACATGGGCGCCGCGCCGCGCACCCAGGCGCCGGTGACCCCCGCCGACGGCATGCCCCCGGCCCATGGTGCTCCGGCGCCGGGCCATGAGCCTCCGCCCACCATCTAATAATCTGTTGTCAAAACGGCCGTGATTGTTGTAAGGTGCGGCCCATGACTTTGCCACACCAACTCCAGGAAAGCGTCGAATTCATCGCCAACAAGATTCCGCAGCGCCCGACCATCGGGCTGATCCTCGGCTCGGGGCTGGGGGCGTTCGCGGACACCCTCGAGGACCGCGTCGTCCTGCCGTACGGGGAAATCCCCCACTTTCCGGTGTCCCATGTGGCCGGTCACGCCGGCAACCTGGTCATCGGAAAGCTGGGTCCCCATACCGTCGCCGCGATGCAGGGTCGGGTCCATTTCTACGAGGGACACTCCATGGAGACCGTGGTGTTTCCCGCGCGGGTGCTGGTGAAACTGGGCTGCGCGCGGCTGGTGATCACCAACGCCGCCGGTGGCCTGGGACCTGAGTTGAAGCCCGGAGATCTCGCCCTGATCACCGATCACCTGAACATGCTGGGCACGAACCCCCTGCGGGGCCCCAACTTCGAGGAGCTGGGGCCGCGGTTCCCGGACATGACCCATCTGTACGACCCGGGCCTGCGGGCGCACGCGAAGGCCGCCGCCGCCCGACTGGGTGTCAGGCTGGGTGAGGGCGTGTATGCCGCCATGCTTGGTCCGAGCTATGAGACGCCCGCCGAGATCCGCATGATGGGCGTGCTGGGCGCCACGATGGTGGGCATGTCCACCGTCCCCGAGGCCATCGCCGCCCATCACATGGGTGCCCGCATCCTCGGCATCTCCTGTGTCTCCAACTTCGCGGCCGGGATCTCCCCCGCGCCGCTCTCCCACGCCGAAGTCCAGGAAACGGCCGATGCGATCTCGGCGACCTTCAAGTCGCTGGTCCATGAGATAGTCAGCACGCTTTCGATCTGACCCGAACCCCCCTTTCCGCCGGTTCCACGAAGCGGAATCCAAGGAGTCTGAATGAAGACCGTTTATAAATTTTCAGTCGTTCCCTCGTTGCCGCCGCAGTTGGCCCGCCTGCAGGAGCTGGCCTACAACATGTGGTGGTGCTGGAATTTCGACGCCATTGAGTTGTTCTATCGCCTGGATCGTGACCTGTGGGAAGAGTGCGGGCACAACCCGGTGGCGATGCTGGGACGGGTCTCCCAGGCCCGCCTGGAGAAGCTCGCCCACGACGACGCCTACCTGCACAGCCTCAAGCGCGTGCTGGGGCGCTTCGACAACGCCATGCAGTCCGGACGCCCGTTCAAGCTGCCCCCGGAGTCGCAGGACCTGCTGGTGGCGTACTTCTCCCTGGAGTTCGGCCTGCACGAGTCCGTGCCCATCTACTCCGGCGGCCTGGGCGTGCTCGCCGGCGATCACCTGAAGTCCGCCTCGGACATCGGCCTGCCGCTGGTGGGCGTGTCCCTGCTGTATCGCGAGGGCTACTTCCGACAGTACCTGAACCCCGACGGCTGGCAGCAGGAGACCTACCCGGACAACGATTTCCTCAACATGCCGGTGATCCCGCTGTTCGACGAGAAGCACCAGCCGCTCATGATCGAGGTGGAGATGCCCTCCCGCATGGTGCAGGCGCGCCTGTGGAAGGTGCAGGTCGGCCGCACCCCGCTGATCCTGATGGACACCAACGTCGAGTCCAACAGCATCGAGGATCGCGAGATCACGGCACAGCTCTACGGCGGCGATCTGGAGATGCGCCTCAAGCAGGAGCTCGTCCTCGGCATCGGCGGCGTCATGGCCCTGGAGCGCCTGGGTTACTTCCCCACCGTCTTCCACATGAACGAGGGTCACAGCGCGTTTCTGGGGCTCAAGCGCATCCAGAACCTCATCGAGCGGCAGAAACTGAGCTTCAACGAGGCCCTGGAGGCCTGTTCCGCCGGCTCCGTGTTCACCACCCACACCCCGGTGCCCGCCGGCATCGACAAGTTCCCGCCGGCCCTGATGGACAAGTACTTCTGGAAGTACCGCGACGCGGTGGGGATCTCCCGTGAGGAGTTCCTGGGCATGGGCCGGGAGCACCCGTCCAACGTCGAGGAGCCGTTCTCGGTCGCCGTGCTGGCGCTGCGCCTGTCGGACCGTTACAACGGCGTGTCGATGCTCCACGGCGAGGTGTCCCGTCGCATGTGGAAGACCGTCTGGCCGGAGCTGCCCGAAAAGGAGGTCCCCATCGGGCACGTCACCAACGGCATCCACAACAAGACGTGGACGTCCCATGAGCTGGCCAGCCTGTTCGAGCGTTACCTGGGGCCGCGCTGGGCGGAGTTCAGTGAAGACCCCGAGGTCTGGCGCTACATGGATCAGATCCCGGACTCCGAGTTGTGGCGCACCCACGAGCGCCGTCGCGAGCGCCTGGTGGCCTTCGTCCGCCGGCGCATGCGGGCCCAGCTGGTCAAGCGCGGCGCGCAGGAGCACGAGCTGCTGGCCGCCGACGAGACCCTCGACCCGGATATCCTGACCATCGGCTTTGCGCGCCGGTTCGCAACCTACAAGCGCGCGACGCTGATCTTCCACGACGTCGACCGCCTGATCAGGCTGGTCTCCAACCTGGATCGCCCCGTGCAGTTCATCTTCGCGGGCAAGGCCCATCCCCGGGACAACGAGGGCAAGGAGTTCATCCGTCGCATCGTGCATCACGTGCGCCGCGACGAGTTCATGCGCCGGGTCGTCTTCCTCGAGGACTACGACATGAACGTCGCGCGCTACATGCTCCAGGGAGTGGACGTATGGCTGAACAACCCCCGTCGTCCCCTCGAGGCCTCGGGCACGTCGGGCATGAAGGCCGCCGCCAACGGCGCCCAGAACCTGTCGATCCTCGACGGCTGGTGGGTCGAGGGCTATTCTCCGGACACCGGCTGGGCCATCGGTCGTGGCGAGGAGTACACCGATCTGAAGTACCAGGATGAGGTGGAGTCCCGCACGATCTACGACATCCTCGAGAAGGATCTCGTCCCGCTGTTCTACCAGCGCGGCCGCGACGGCCTGCCCCGCGGCTGGCTGGCCAAGATGAAAGCGACATTTAAAAAATTGGCCCCTGTGTACAACACCAACCGCATGGTCGACGAGTACGCGCAGAAGTTCTACATCCCCGCCACCGACCGCTGGCACCGCATGAGCCAGTCCGGCTTCAACGGCGCCAAGGAACTGACGCAGTGGAAGAAGCGCGTCGAGACCGGCTGGAAGGAGGTCCACGTCCTGGCCGCCGACACCGACTTCACCGAGGAGGTGAAGGTGGGCCAGAGCGTGCACATCTCGGTGCCCGTCCATCTGGGGCCCCTGACGCCTGGCGACGTGCGCGTGCAGGTGCTCTTCGGCAAGGTCAACGCCGACGGCGACCTTGAGGCTCCCGAGATCCTCGACCTGAAGGATCACACCGTGAGCCCCGAAGGGCGCGTGGTCTACACCGGCAACCTCGAGTGTCGCGCCTCGGGCCTCCAGGGGTTCGCCGTCCGCGTGCTCCCCTGCCACGGCTCCCTCTCCTATCTTCACGAGACGGGCCTGATCCGCTGGGGCTGATCCCCACCCGGTCGGCGGTCCATTTCAATCCATCCTTCTGAAAAAGTCATCTCCGGTCAACTCAGGTGGCCAGCCACCAGACGAGCGCGGCCAGCCCGAGGATCCAGATGCCGGCGATCACGACCGCGGCCGTGCGGCTCACCGGACGAACCATGGCGGCTCCGGCCTGCGCGCGCGCGTCCTCGAGGACGTCGGGGGGGGTGAGGCGGACCACCAGGGCCACCAGCAGGGGCACCAGGATCAGATCGTCGAGCCATCCCAGCACCGGGATGAAATCCGGGATCAGGTCGATCGGGGAGAACGCATAGGCCGCGGCAAACATGGCCAGACCACGAGCTCCGAGGGGCATCCGCGGATCCCGCGCCGCAAAATAGACGGTCAGGGCGCTGCGCTTCATGTTCCGGGCCCAGGATCGCCATCTGGATGGTCGCTTTTCTTTCATGGCGGGAGATCTTTCCGGCCGGACAGCTTCACCACATCGGCGAGGTCGGCAGCATGGCGTCGATCTCGAAGAACAGGGTCTCGGTGGCCATCAGGATCATGCCCGCGGGGTCGATGGCGCTGTATTGATCCTGCAGGTCCCGCAGCTGGGCGGCGCTCTGCACCAGCGGCCGGGTCCAGGAGGAGTCCGCGGCGTAGGCCCAGTACCAGGCGGTGCGGTACGGGAAGAAGGCGCTGGTCCAGTTGTCGAAGTACCACAACTGCTGGGTCAGGCCCGAGAACGACTGGCCGTCGTAGCCGTAGGAGAGGGCGTCGTCACGCCAGGAGCCGAAGGCGCTGGTCACCCAGTTGATCAGGTGCAGCTCCATGCCGGGTTTGTAGCCCTGCAGCTCGGCGTTCCAGGTCGGCAGCTTGGAGATCTTGTTGGCGTCGCCGGTGACCCACTCCCAGTCCGGCGAGAAGCCCTTGACGCAGTGATAGCCCCCGAAGGCGGTCATCGCCACGTGCATGACGTTGGACACCAGCGCGTTCATGGGCTCCACGTCGAGGATCACCTCGATGGTGCCGTCGGCCTCGATGGCGTTGAGGATCGGGGTCACCCGGTCGGTGCTGTAGGTGACGTTGGTGTAGCTGGGGACGCCCGCGGGCTGCGGGAAGAAGCAGCGCGTGGTCGTCGTGGTGGCCGCGCCGCAGATCGCGATGACCACCACGGGGCGGCTGGGCACGGAGCTGGCATAACTGAGCCCCTTGATCGCCGCCACCCACTGGGCCGGGGTGCGATCGGCCAGCCGCCAGGGGGACAGCCACAGCCCGATGCGCAGCTCCGGCGGCGGATCCACGCAGCCGCCGGCCTCGCAGAGCTGGTCGCCGCAGGCCAGGCAGGCGTTGCCGCCGCTGCCGCAGGCGTCGGTCGCCGCGCCGCCCAGGCAGGTGCCGCCGGCGTCGCAGCAGCCCGCGCAGTTGCCGGGCCCGCAGGTCTGCACGGCCACGCAGGTGTTGCCCTGGCACGCGCCGTCGAGGCAGTCCTCGCAGACCTCCCCGGCCGATCCGCAGAACGCCTGTTCGGTGCCGGGCCGGCAGCCGCCATTGGCGTTGCAGCAGCCGTCGCAGTTGTCGGGCCCGCAGGCGGCCTCGTTGACGCAGGTGCTGTCCAGGCAGGCGCCGTCGAGGCAGTCCTCGCAGGCCTCCCCGGCGAGGCCGCAGAGCGCCTGTTCGGTGCCCGCCACGCAGTCGCCGGCGGCGTTGCAGCAGCCGTCGCAGTTGTCGGGCCCGCAGGGGTCCCCGTAGACGCATTCGTGGGCTTCGCACCGGCCGCCGAGGCAGATCGTGCAGGCCTCCCCGGCGATGCCGCAGAACGCCCGCTCCGAGCCTGGCCGGCAGCCGCCGTCGCCATCGCAGCAGCCGTCGCAGTTGTCGGGGCCGCACGCGACGACGTTGGACTTGGGATCATCGCAGCCGATCGTGACCAGTGAAATCAGGAAAATCAACAATAATTCAAATTTTCCTTTACTCATCATGGAGTGCTCCCGGGATCTCTCCCCAACGGTCTACCATGCACCCGGGCATGAAAAAAAACAAATCCAAAATGATGTTCTTGACCCGGCATGAAAGGCCACGTAAAAATCCATTCCTCCTCGGACGGAAAGGAACCTCTTCGGATGGAAAAAGAGCTGGGTCTTCTGATTTTCATTTTACTGACGGGGATTTTTTCATATATATTTTATTTGACAATAGTCGCTGACAAAACCCGTATCGAAAAATACCTCGCCAAGTCGGGCGCCCGTCTCCTCTCTTGCTCATGGGCCCCGTTCGCCATTGTCGTGGAGTTCCACAAGACCCGCGTCTACGATGTCAAATATGTCAATGCCGGAGGTCGCGAGTTCGAGACCCGCTTTCGGACCTCGGTGGTCGTCGGGGTCGAAGAGCTTGATGATTGACAGATACGGGAGATAACGCCATGCATCCTCTGGTCTTCATCCTGCTGGCCATCATCGGGGGGCTCTTTGTCTTCGGTGTGGTGCGCGCCTCGATCATGGCCGATCGGGAGCGCATCGAGAACGCCCTGTGGAAACAGGGAATCCGGCTGGAGTCCTGCCGGTACGCCCCGTGGGGACCCGGGGTGTGGTCGGTGTGGTCGGGGCGCAAGTACGCCGTGGTGTTCGTGGACGGCGATGGCCGACGATGGAGGGGCACCATCGCGACCTCCCTGTGGGATCCGGCCCGGATCATCCGAGCCGTACAGGCCTCTTCCTCCAATTGAACGGGCGCCCACCTTCGTCCGTCCCCCATCGACCCCGTTCAATAAAAAAAAGGAACCCAGGGAATTGTAAGGAGAAGGAAAGTTCCCCTTGACCGGCAGGATTTCCCCGGTAACATCAGGTCGTGCGGATGGTCCGCCCCTTTTTCACAGGAGAAGCATCATGCAGAGAAATCCCGTCGGTTGGTTTGAAATCTTCGTTCAGGACATGCCCCGTGCGCGTTCGTTCTACGAGACCGTCTTCGAGGTGAAGTTGACGGACCTGGCCATGCCGGGCATGGACGAATGGATGTTTCCGGGCGTGGACGACGGCAAGGGCACCACGGGCGCGCTCGTGAAGATGGAGGGCTGCCCCTCCGGCGGCAACTCCACCCTGGTGTACTTCACCTGTGAGGATTGCGCCGTAAATGCCGCGCGGGCCGTCGCGGCCGGTGGGGTCCTGGTGCGCGAAAAGTTCTCCATCGGTCCTTACGGGTTCGTGGCGCTGGTGTCCGACACCGAGGGCAACCTCATCGGCCTGCACTCCCAGAAATAGAGGACGCGGATGGACCCCGAAAAGCTGCGGCTGCTCAAGGATCTGTTTGGGGCGATCCACCACCGGGATCCCGCCGGGACGCTGCGGGTGCTCAACCAGCTGCTGGCCGACCCCGAGCACCCCGAGGAGCTCCCCCTGGCCCGCGCGCGCCGGGCGAACCGGCACCGGCAGTGGGTGGCCTCCCTGGGCTTCAGTTCGATCTCCGGCCTTCGCCTGTCAAAGCGTCCCAGGATGGAGCCCCTGCGGATGCCCCTGGGCCTCTCCCTGGAATATGTATTCAAAGACTGGGGAATCCACCTGATGCTCTTCCCCATGGACTTCGCCCCGGACGGGCAGACGCCGGGCCAGGACCCGACGCTCCCGTCGTCCTCCTCGGCCATCGCGCTCGGGGCCCAGGTGGGGATCCTCAGGCGTTCCGGTGACACCCCCCTGACCTTCGGGCTCGACGTCCGCTTCAGGCCCACCCGGGACGAAGAGGCCCCCAAACCCCCCGGCAAGGGCTTCCGGTTGCCGGGCACCTGGCAGCTCAGCGGTTTTTCGGGCTACCACTTCCCGCTGCTGGATTTCAATTAGATTCCCACCATGTCGTACCGCGCCCGAGTCCTCCTGTTTCCTGCGCTCCTCCTCGTGGGGTGGGTCTCCCTCGGAGCCTGTCACCGGGGCCGTCCCCGCTCCGAATCCGCCCCGTCCGGGGCGACGGGAACGCCGTCCGTCCAGGCTGCATGTACCCGGCTGCAGGGCGCCTGCCCGACGGGCCCGTGGCCGCCGGCCGACGCCCGCGCGGCGGATTTCCCGTCGCCGAAAAACTCCGACGGCACCTGGAAGCGTCTCCCGCCGGCGCCGGACAACGATCCCGGTCACACGGTGGTCCTGTGCCTTGACGACTTCGGGCCGCCGTCGATGCAACTGGGCCTGGTCGGCCCCGAGTGGTGGAGCTGGGAGGCCGGCGGCAGCTTCGAGCCGGCGGACGCCTTCGACGTGCGGGTCGTCGTCTACGCGGATCGATCCATGCAGGACGTGGCCGCCCGGTTTCCAACAGTCAAGGGAAAAAGTGACTATCGTCCACTCCCGCGGGATCGGGCCCTGCGCTATCTCGACGAGAAGATCGCCGAGCTGGGCCGGCTCTCGCCGGATCCGGAAGAATACGACTTCGGACCGCTGCGCCGCAGGCTGGAGCACACCCGCAGCGTCATCACGGAGTGCCTGCCCCAGAGGAAATGATTCAGTAAAAACTATCCGATACCCAGCCACGTGGCGAAGCGGGTGAGCTGGACCAGCGGGATCATGAGCCTGGGCGCCGTGTGGCGCGCGGGCCTGCGGCGGATGCAGCGCTCGAGGTGATCCACGGCGCGCTCCACCGGGAGCATCAGCGGTCTCACGGTGCCCTTGGCCATCTTGGTGTCCACGAAGCCGAAGCGCACGCAGGTGACGGCGACGCCGGACCGGCGGGTGGCGCGCGCGAGCCCGGCCAGGTAGTTCGAGAATCCGGCCTTGGAGGCGCAGTAGGCCGTGGCGTCGGGGAGCGCCAGTTGGTCGGCCAGGCTCGACAGCCCGATGAGGTGGCCGCCGCCGCGGGCGACCATGGGCGGGATCACGGCGGCGGCGGTGTGC
>PHBF01000311.1 GCA_002841905.1 Deltaproteobacteria bacterium HGW-Deltaproteobacteria-17 | reverse complement strand
CATCGCTCGAGCTCCAGATCCAGGTCCCGGATGCGGTTCAGCGCCCGCTCCCTCAACCGGGAGAGCTCGACGGCCCTCTTTTCCATCCGTCGACGGACCCCGTCGACGCCCGCCAGCGCGCGGCCGCACGTGGGTCCCCTTGCGATCAGGCGCTCCCGATCCCGTTCAACCTGTTGATGTAGCTCACGCAACTGCGCGGCCAGACCCAGGGCCTGTCGCGACAGTCCATCCCGTTCTTCCCTCAACCGCGCGATCCGGGCGGACAGAGAGGCCAAACCGGGCAGCAGCCTGAGCCGGAGATGCCCGAGGGCTCTCAGCGCGGCATCGTCAGGAGGCATGCTCTTCTTCGGACTCGACCTCGGACTCCGGAGCGTTGGCGAACCACTTCTGCAGGATCTCGGCGATGGCCAGGGCCTGCTTGGGTGAACTGAAGTTGAAGCTGGTCTGCTTGCGGTAGACGCCCTTGACCTTGCGGAAACGCACGATCATGGCCTTGGGCGCCCGGTAGTTCTCCGTCTTGGGATCCAACTCCTGATAGCGGAAAAGGACCGTGGCCCAGGCGCCCTTGGACAGGAACACCCGCTCAAGTTCCTTGCGGACCAGACGGCCTTCTTCTTCGTAGTTTACTGTCAGTTCATCGAGTTCGGCGGACATGGATACCTCCTGCAAATCAATACATTACAAGTGAAATAACCGGTGCAGACAGGAGTTTTTCCCGTCCACCGAGATCCTTGAGCTCCACGACGAAGGCGAAACCGGCCACCTCGGCCCCGCACTTGGCGACCAGCCTGCCGGCGGCGGCGGCGGTGCCCCCGGTGGCCAGCAGATCGTCGATGATCACGACCTTGTTCCCCGGCGCCAGCGCGTCCTCATGCAGCTCGATCGAGTCCGAGCCGTATTCAAGGTCGTAGGTCTCGCGGATGGTGCGCGACGGCAGCTTGCCGGGCTTGCGGATGATGCACAGGGGCAGCCGCAGCTCGGAGGCCACGGTCGCGCCGAAGAGGAAGCCGCGGCTCTCGATCGCCGCGATGTGCGTCGGGCGCAGGTTGCGGATCCGCGCGATCAGCATGCTGTTGGCGGCGGCCGTGGCGTCGGGATCCAGCAGCAGGGTGGTGATGTCGCGGAACAGGATCCCGGGCTTCGGAAAATCGGGTACCGGTCGGATGGCCGCGGAGATCATCGCGATGGGCTCAGTCATGATCCAGTTCCTCTTTCTTCTGCGCCCTTCGGGCCAGGACCGAGATTCCCACGACAAGGAGAAATCCGGCCACCATCAACAAGAAATGCAAAACCACTTCGCTGCCGGCATCAACGGGCAGGACGTTCCGGGTTTTGAGGACAACGACTTTATCATGAAATTGGGCGCTTTCCAATACTTCCTGATAAGGCCACACCTTGCGCAGGGATCCGAGCATGAAACCGCACAGGACGGCCAGGGTCGGCAGGGAATACCGGCTCAGGAGCCATTTCAGGAAACGGGAAAAGGAGATCAGGCCCAGGAAGGCGCCCGCGACGAACCAGATCAGCACGTTCAGATCCAGGGCCTTGACGGCCTCCAGGAGGCGCTGGTACTGGGACAACAGCACCAGGATGAAAGAACCCGAGATCCCGGGCAGGATCATCGCCGTGGCCGCCACCGAGCCCGACAGGAAGGTGAACCAGAAGGTCGACGGCGTGGCCACCGGGATGAGCCCGACGAGCAGGTAGGAGCCGACCGCGCCGGCCGAGAGAAACAGCCAGAACTGGAGACGCCGCGGCGTGATCCCGGACGCGACGACCCAGGTGGAGGCCAGCACCAGGCCGAAGAAGAACGACCACAACTCCTGCGGATGGTTCGTCAGCAGGAAGGAGACCCCGCGCGCCAGGGAGAAGATCGACAGCGCGATGCCCGCCACCAGGGGCAGCAGGAACCCCCATGGGATCCCGTCGTAGGCCTCCCGGATGCGCCCGGTGAACACCAGACGGAACCACCGCAGGTCGAACGAGGAGATCGCCGCGAGCAGGGTGTCGTAGATGCCGGTGATGAAAGCGATGGTGCCACCGGACACGCCGGGCACCACGTCGGCGGCCCCCATGAGCATGCCCTTGAGCGCCAGGACGCCCCGGTTCCTGAATGTGGCCGGGATGTTCATGTGTCCCACTGGCGCGCCAGGGCGTCCTGCACCCGCTGCCACTCGTCCTGGGGCGGCAAGAAGGAAAGACACAGCGGGGACAGGCTGATGTTGCCCGCGTCCAGCGCCGTGAACTCGCCGCCCTCGAGGTTGCCGTGATCGGGCGAGATCGGACCACCTATCCAGTAATAGGGCTCCCCCTTGGGATCATATCGCACCATCACCTCGTCGTGGTAGTGGCGGATGCCCGGGGATGTCAACTCGACCCGTCCGGGATCGGGGGGGATGTTGCAGTTGTACACCCACGGGTGCCGGGTGGGCGGCCAGGAGAGGATCATGCGCGCCAGCCGCACCACGATCCGGGAGGCCGCACGCAGGTGCTCGGTGGATGCGCCCCGGATCGTGGACACCGCCAGGGCCGTCACGTCCCGCAGCGAGGCCTCCATCGCCGCGGCTACGGTCCCCGAGTAGAACACGTCGGTGCCCAGGTTGTAGCCGTTGTTGATGCCCGAGATCACGAGGTCGGGCCTGCGGGGGACGACGTGGACGATGCCCATGTAGGAGCAGTCCACGGGCGTGCCAGAGCAGGCGAACTGGTGTGGCGCGACCTCGTGGAGCCTCAGCGGCTCGCGCAGGGTGATGGCGTTGCTGACGGCGCTGCGCTCCCGGTCCGGAGCCACGACCCAGACGTCGGCGCCCGAGGCGGTGAAGGCTTCGACCAGCGGCGCGATGCCGGCGGCGTGGATTCCGTCGTCGTTGGTGATCAGGATGGTCTTCTGCTGCATGATGTTATAATTCCAGGGAGTTCAGGAAGGAGACGACCTCGGCGGCCACCTCGGCCGGTCTCTCGACGGCGGTGTAGTGCGAGGTCCTGGGCACGAAGACCAGCCGGCTTCCGGGGATGGCGCGGGCGATCTCGCGGGTGGTCTGGGGGAGCACGATGAAGTCGCGGGTGCCGGCGATGAGCAGCACCGGGACGCGCACCAGCGGCAGCACGTCGCGACCGTCGTAACGCTCGGCGCTCTCGAGGGTGGCCCGGAACACCTCGTGATCCATGTTGACGAACTTCTCTGCGATCTCCCG
This sequence comes from Deltaproteobacteria bacterium HGW-Deltaproteobacteria-17, assembly GCA_002841905.1. Lineage (GTDB taxonomy): Bacteria > Myxococcota_A > Polyangia > HGW-17 > HGW-17 > HGW-17. Next base: position 96 of record PHBF01000311.1, on the reverse strand, counting down.
GAACACGTCCTCGTCGAGGTCGGGGCCCACCAGCCCGGTGGACTTGATGAAAGAGACCGCGGAGCCGCTGCGGATCACGCGGTCGGCCAGGGGCGC
>PHBF01000310.1 GCA_002841905.1 Deltaproteobacteria bacterium HGW-Deltaproteobacteria-17 | reverse complement strand
CGAAGAGCGACGGGGCCGCGTCCTGGACGTGGCGCTGGAGGAATTCGCCCGGCACGGCTACCGGAAGGCCTCCCTCAACCGCATCATCGCCGGGGCCGGTCTGAGCAAGGGCGCTGTTTATTATTATTTTGACAACAAGGCGGATCTGTTCATCACGGTCGTGAGCCGCCTCATGGAGCGGTTTCCCCAGATTGTTCAAAAGATCTTTGACATTAACGATCCCGGCCAGTTCTGGGTGATCGCCCAGGATGCCTTCCATCAGATTATCAAATTGAAATTGGACCCCACCGCCTTCGCGCTGCTCCGCGAGGTGATCGATCCGGAGATCTCGGCGATGTTTCCCGAGCACCTGCGCGAGATGATGCAGTTCTCCACGTTGACGCTGACGCGCTTCGTGCAGACCGGGCGCCGGCTCGGCGTCATCCGGCAGGATCTGCCCGTGCACCTGCTGGTGCACATGATCCAGGGCTTCATGATGTCCATCTCCACGTGGCTGCTCGAGTTGATGGCCGAAGGCCGCAGCTTCGACCCCGAGGGGCTCACTCGGTTCCTGCTCGAGTTCCTGCGCCGCTTCCTCGATCCGGATCAGGAGATGACGGGACCGGCCCTGGCGTTCGTCGCCCCGTTTCTTGTCGAGCCCGAGAAAACAAAACCCGATTTGGAGCGTCCTTCGGACTGGATCGCCCAACTGCAGCTGGCCCAGATGCACGGCAGGGATCCGCAGGGAGCCTGAAAATGAAGAAATTTCTTGTTGTGACCATCCTCCTCCTTCAAACCGCCTTCCTCCGCCCGGCCGCCGCCCAGACCTGGGGCAAGTGCCCCAAGGACACACGCGAGATCGTCGACCGGGCCGACCGGATCATGTTCGCCAAGACCACGGCCGGAAAGATGACCATGACCGTCAGGAAGCCCGACCAGACATCGACGATGAGCATGACCTTCTGGTCCTCGGGCCGGGAGAACATGCTCGTGCGCATCACCGAGCCAAGCCGGCTCAAGGGCATGTCCACGCTGAAGGTGTCCGACAACGTCTGGTACTACATGCCGCGCACGGACCGCATCGTGAAGGTGGGCAGCTCGATGATGGGCGACTCTTGGATGGGCAGCCACTTCACCAACGATGACCTCGTCAAGGAGACGCAGTTGTACATCCACTACGAGTGCCTCTCCCGCACCGACGAGAAGGACACGATCACGGTGTCGCTGGCGCCCAAGCCCAACGCCCCCGTGGTGTGGGGCAAGATCGTCATGAAGATCCGTCGTGCGGACTCGATCCCCCAGTCGGCGCAGTACTACTCGGACAAGGGCGTCCTCAAGCGCACGATGACCTTCGACCGCGTCCAGAAGATGGACGGGCGCACCATCCCGACGCGCATGATCCTCACGGTCGCGGGCAAGAACGAGAGCACCGAGGTCGTCTACGACAAGGTCCGCTTCGACGTGGCCATCCCGGAGCGGCTCTTCACCCTGCGCGGCCTGAAGATGTGATCCCGGCGATTCGAGAGGCACCGACGTGATGTACAACTTCCTGCTGATGTGGAAAATGGCCTGGCGTAACCTGTGGCGCCAGCGACGCCGTTCGCTGATCACCGTCTTCGCCATGAGCGCGGGCCTGGCCCTGTGCATCCCCACCTATGGCCTGATGGAGGGCGTGAGCCGGGAGATGATCCGCGGCATCACGCGGTCCCACCTGGGCCATGTCCAGGTGCACCATCCGGATTATCTCGAAGAGCGGCGCCTCGAACTGTCCTTCCCCGAGAAGGAGGCCTCTCTGGCGGTGATGGCCGACCCCGCGGTGATCCAGGCGGCCCCCCGCGTGTACACCGGCGGGATGGTCTCCTCCGAGCATGAGTTCGAGGTGCTCGTGGGGACCCTCGGGACCCATGATGGCGGGCTGCAGAGCCTCGTCTCGGGGGGCCTGCCGCTGAAGAAGTGCTCTGCCCTCGTGGACGAGCGGACCGCCAAGCGCTGGCGGCTGGATCTGGGCAGCATCCTTCGGTTCTCGCCGCTGCCGGCCGAGCCGGCCTGCGAGCGCGTCGAGATCTCGGGGGTGGTTCGCGCGGAGCCGGCCGGCACCTCGTCGCTGCTTCTGCGCCCGGCCGATCTCGCGGAGCTCACCGCGCCCCGCAAGGCCAGCGGCGCCGGGCAACCGGACCTGGACGACATCGACAACCTCGAGAAGATCGCCCCTGCGGCGACGGCAGATGCGACCGCCGTCCCCGCTGCGGCGACGGCAGATGCGACCGCCGTCCCCGCTGCGGCGACGGCAGATGCGACCCCGGTCCAGGTGATCACGCCGACGGTCTTCCATGTGGTGCGCACGGCGTCCTCGCAGGTCGGGATCATCGCCGTGGACCCCTCCCGCGAGAGCCAGGTGACGACGATGGTTGACAAGATCGTGGCCGGCACGTACCTGAGCAACACCTATCGCAACGGGCAGGGCGTCCCGCAGATCCTGATCGGCGACCAGCTCGCCAGGATCCTGATGGTGAAGCCCGGGGACCGGCTGGGCCTGGACATCCTCACCCGCGAGGGATTCCCCATGGACGAGATGGTCGAGGTCGCGGGCCTGTTCAACTCCGGTCTGGACAGCATGGATCGCTCGCTGACCTTCGTGCATCTACGGATGGCCTGGGATCCGGAGTTGATGAACCTCGTCGACCCGAAGACCGGTGCGCCGCAGATACACGAACTGGCGATCCGCATCAAGGACTCGCTGGACAACGTCGCCGTGGCGGCGGGCCTCCAGAAGCGCCTCGAGGGGATGCACCTGGTGGCCTGGCCATGGCAGAAGGTGGAGCCGGCCATGGCCTCCATGGTGAAGTTGCAGGATGCCTCGACGGCGATCCTGCTGCTGATCATCTTCGCCATCGCCGCACTGGGCACCATGAACACCATGCTGATGTCCGTGTTCGAGCGCATCCGGGAGTTCGGCGTCCTGAAGTCCGTGGGCATGCGCCCCTTCTTCGTGGCGAGGCTGATCCTGCTGGAGACGCTCCTGATGACCCTCGTGTCCATGGTCGTGGGCGGGCTCCTGGGCCTGGGGATCTCCACTTACCTGTATGTCTACGGACTGGACATGTCCAGCCTGCTGCCCGATGGATTCTCCTATCAGGGGGTCGTCATCGATCCGGTCTGGCGGACGGTGATCTCGGTGCGGAGCTTTGCGGTCCCGCTGGCGCTGATGTCGCTGGTGAGCGTGATCGTCGCCGTGTGGCCGGCGGTCCGGGCGGCCCGCATCAAACCGGTGGAGGCGCTGCGTCAGACCGGTGTCTGACGGTCGGGTTCCAGCCAAGGAGTGACGGCATGCTGCTGTTGAAGATGGCCTTTCGAAACCTCTGG
>PHBF01000309.1 GCA_002841905.1 Deltaproteobacteria bacterium HGW-Deltaproteobacteria-17 | reverse complement strand
GCCGGTGGCCGAGACCTGCAACAACCTCGACGACGACTGTGACGGCTCCACCGACGAAGGGCTCTCCAAGGGCTGCTACCCGACGGCCACCGCGGGCTGCACGGAGACCGCGCCGAACTCCGGGATCTTCAACTGCGTCGGCCTCTGCCGCGCCGGCATCCACTCCTGCTCCGCGGGCACGTGGGGGACCTGCACGGGCGCCGTGATCCCGTCGGCCGAGCTCTGTGACGGCCAGAACAACGACTGCGACGCCTCCACCGACGAGGGGCTGGGCACCACGACCTGCGGCCTGGGCGTCTGCTCCCACACCGTCGACAACTGCTCGGGCGGCGTCACCCAGACCTGCGACCCCATGGCCGGGGCGCTCCCCGAGACCTGCAACAACACCGATGACGACTGCAACGGCATCGTCGACGACGGCCTCGTCAGGGGCTGCTACACCGACTCGGCCGGCTGCACCGAGACGCCTCCGGGATCCCGCAACTATGTCTGCGTGGGCCGCTGCTCCCCCGGCAGCTCCTTCTGCGCCGCCGGCGTCTGGGGGACCGCCTGCCAGAACGAGGTCGTCCGGCAGGCCGAGGAGTGCAACAACCTCGACGACGACTGCGACGGCAGCATCGACGAGACCCTGTCCCGCTCCTGTTACACCGGCCCCAGCGGCACGCTGGGCGTCGGCATCTGCATCGGCGGCACCCAGACCTGCACCACCGGCGCCTGGGGCACCTGCGCCGGCGAGGTCCGCCCCGGAACCGAAACCTGCAACAACATCGACGACAACTGCGACGGCAGCATCGACAACATGGGCACGCTGACCTGCGGGCTGGGCATCTGCAACCACACCGTGCAGCGCTGCATCGCCGGTGTCACCCAGACCTGCGATCCCATGGCCGGCGCGACCACCGAGCTCTGCAACAACCTCGACGACAACTGCGACGGCATCGTCGCCCAGTTCTACGGCGGCTGCTACCCGACCGCCACGGCCGGCTGCACCGAGACCGCCCCCGGCTCGGGCATCTTCAACTGCATCGGCGCCTGTCAGGCAGGCACCAGGCTCTGCACCACCGGCGCCTGGGGCTCCTGCAACTCGGCCGTCATCCCGGCGACCGAGATCTGCGACGGCATCGACAACGACTGCGACAATTCCATCGATGAGGGCTTCGGCAACACCACGTGCGGCCTCGGCGTCTGCTCCCACACCATCCAGAACTGCAGCGGCGGCGCCCTGCAGACCTGCGATCCCATGGCGGGCTCCTCGGCGGAGACCTGCAACAACCTCGACGACGACTGCGACGGGGTCATCGACGACGGCCTCTCCCGCGCCTGCTACGCCGGTTCCACCGGCTGCACCGAGACGGCCCCCGGGTCGGGCGTCTTCAACTGCACCGGCATCTGCCGCACCGGCACCAGCATCTGCTCCGCCGGCACCTACGGCGCCTGCCTCAACGATGTCCAGCCTGGCACGGAGGAGTGCAACGGCTTCGACGACGACTGCGACGGTGCCACCGACGAAGGGCTCTCCCGCACCTGCTACACCGGCCCTGACGGGACCCTCGGCGTGGGCCTCTGCCACGGCGGAAACCAGACCTGCTCCTCGGGCGCCTGGAACACCTGCGCGGGCGAGGTCAAGCCCGTCCCCGAGATCTGCGACACGTTCGACAACAACTGCGACGGCACCCCCGACAACATGGGCGAGACCACCTGCGGTCTGGGCGCCTGCCTGCACACCGTGCAGAACTGCGTCGCCGGCGTGGTGCAGACCTGTGATCCCCTCCTGGGCGCCTCCGTCGAGATCTGCGACACCCTCGACAACGACTGTGACGGACAGTCCGACGGCCTGACCGAGGCCTGCTATCCCACGGCGACCCTGGGGTGCACCTGGAACGCCGGAACCTCGACGTTCGACTGCCAGGGCGCCTGCTCGGCCGGCCAGCGGCGCTGTCCCATCGACTCCGGGGCCTGGGGCGAATGCGAGAACGCCGTCATCCCCGAGACCGAGATCTGCGACGGCATCGACAACGACTGCGACGGTGACATCGACGAAGGTCTCACCGAGGTCTGCTACCCCCCCGGCTCCGGCGCCAACACCGGCTGCGAGGATCAGGGCGACGGCACCTGGGTCTGCCAGGGTGTGTGCGCGGTCGGTTACCGCGAATGCACGCTGGGCGGATGGGGCACCTGCGGCGGCCTGGTCATCCCGACCCAGGAGATCTGCGACACCCTTGACAACGACTGCGACGGCCTCACCGACGAGTCCGAGGACATCCCGGGCATGGGTCAGCCCTGCGGCGGCGTGGGCGTCTGCGCCCCCGGCGTGCGCGCCTGCATCGGCGGTGTCGTGGTGTGCGACGGCGGCGGCGAACCCCAGCCCGGCCTGTGCGACGGGCTCGACAACAACTGCAACGGCCTGGTGGACGAACCGGCCGAGCTGGCCGAGGACACCCGCATCGGCGCCGCCTGCGGCGAGGATGACGGCGCATGCACCTTCGGCGCCAACGAGTGCATCAACGGCGCCCTGGTCTGCGTCGGCGGCGTGGGCCCCACCCAGGAGGTCTGCAACGGCATCGACGACGACTGTGACGGCACCATCGACACCGGCGATCTGTGCGACACCAATTACGTGTGCTACGTTGCCGAGTGCCGCCTGGTCTGTGATCCCTCCCAGGAACAGCCCTGTCCGGCCGGCTTCGCCTGCATCGAACCCCAGGACCTGACCGGCACCAACCTCTGCTATCCGCAGCTGGCCCCCTGCGACGGCATCTACTGCGGACAGAACGAGGTCTGCCGCAATGACGAGTGCGTCAATCCTTGCGAGCCCAATCCCTGCGACTGGTTCGAGCGCTGCTGGGTCAACCGCTACGCCGGACAGGTCGGACACGAGACCGAGCCCGAGTTCATGTGCTTCGACAACTCCTGCTCCGCCCCCGGCTCTTCCTGCCCCTACGGCCAGTTCTGCGTCGAGCACGAGTGCGTGGGCGACCCCTGCCGCGGCAACGACTGCGACTTCACCTCCGAATACTGCGTCCGCGTCGGCTGCGAATCCGTAGACACCTGCAACTACGAGTGCAAGGGGATCCCCTTCTGCATGCAGGACGAACTGTGGAACGTCGAAACCCAGCAATGCGAAAAGGACGTGTGTGCCGAGATGTTCTGTCCCGACGGCGAAATCTGCATTAACGGCGGCTGCGCCACCGACGCCTGCTACCTGAACTCCTGCTCGTGGGGGACCGCCTGCGTCAACGGTCAGTGCGTGGACGATCCGTGCTCTGAGATCAAGTGCCCGAGCTATGCCCATTGCTTTGTGGACTCCCGCGACGGCTCCGCCTGGTGCGAGCCCAACGAGGGCGTGTGGACGCCTCCGGTCCGCGGCGATACGATGACC